>JBAVPS010000440.1:0-2704 GCA_049693315.1 Rhizomicrobium sp.
GCCGATGCCATGGCGGGGGCACGCGATACCTATCTGGCGGCAGGCATGGACGATTATATCACCAAACCGGTCAGCGGGGCCGTTCTCATGGCCAAGATGGCTGAAATCGCCAGGCGGGAGCCGGCGCGCAGCCCAGCCACGCTGGTGGTAGTGCCCGCCTTGCCGGTACTTGATACCACCAAACTCGACGATCTCGATACCGTGTTGCCGCGCAAATCCCTGACTGAACTGATCAGCCTGTTTCTGTCGGATGCGGCGCGTATTTTGGTCGAGGTCGAGGCGGCGCGTGCCCGCAACGATCTGGCACTGGCGGGCCAGCAAGCCCATATGCTGGTCAGCATTGCCGGGAATCTGGGCGCGATGGAGCTGAGCGCATTGGCCCGCACTTTTGAAACCGCCTGTCGCCGTAACGAGGTGGGGCGGATCGAAGGTTTGGCCCATGCCCTTGGTGTCGCCGCAACCAAGGCAACTGCCGCTCTTTCTTCATGGCAGTTGGGCGCGCGTGCTGAGCGTGACACGACAAAGGCCTCACCTGCCAATGTATCTGAAACACCGCCGGCAACTATGCCGGGTGGCGGGGCGGCACTTATCCCCTAATTCCTTCGGGCAGGCTTTGCCAGTCTGCACCGGCCTGCATTATGCTGACACTTCAGCCACAAACTGTGGACTGGCCAATTGTCAGCCAAACGGATGCCGTCCTTATGTCCCGAACAGCCTATCGCGGCGCGATTTTCCATCTTCTTGACGACCCGGATATGGCGGGACCGGATGCGGCAGTCTTTTATGATGACGGTGTTCTGATCGTCGAGGACGGCTTTATCGTCGAGCTTATGCCGTGGAGCGAGGACGCTCTGGCGCATATCCACGGCATTCCGGTGGAGCATTTTCCCGATGGCTTGATTATGCCGGGCTTCATCGATGCCCATGTTCATTATCCGCAAACCGAAATCATGGCTGCGCCGGGGACCGAACTGCTCGAATGGCTCACCCGCTATACCTTTGTCGCTGAAGCCCGTTACGGCTATCCGGAGGTGGCGCGCGAGGCGGCGGGCTTTTTCCTCGATCAGCTGGTTGCCAATGGTGTGACCACGGCACTGGTTTTCGCCACCAGCCACAAGACTTCGGTCGAGGCGCTGTTTAACGCCGCACTGGCGCGCAACATGCGGCTGATTTCCGGCAAGGTGCTGATGGACATCAACGCGCCGCCAGCCCTGTGCGATACGGTCGAAACCGGCTATATGGATTCCAAGGCGCTGATCCGCGATTATCTGGGCCGTGGTCGGCTGGGCTATGCGGTGACACCGCGCTTTGCCCTGACCTCCAGCCCACAACAGCTGGAAATGGCCGCAAGACTACTGGCCGAGCATCCCGGTGTGCTGCTGCAGACCCACCTGTCGGAAAACACCAGAGAGCTGCGCGCCGCCCATCAACTGTTCCCTGATTGCGCCGATTATTTCGCCGTTTATGAAAAATTTGGTCTGGCCACCGATCACGCCGTCTTTGCCCATGGCGTTCATCTGTCGGCGAGTGAATGGCGGCGGCTGGCGGCCAGCGGCGGGGCTCTGGCCCATTGCCCGTCCTCCAATATGTTTCTGGGTAGTGGGTTGTTCGATATTGGGGCTGCGCGGGCTGCCGGGGCCGCTGTTGCGCTGGGCAGCGATGTCGGTGCCGGAACTTCGCTGTCGCCCTTTGCCACCATGGCCGACGCCTACAAAGTGGCGCGTCTGAAGGGGTACGGTATCGACGCGGCGAAATTGTTCTATATGGCAACGCTGGGCGCGGCGCGGGCACTGAAAATTGACCGTTGTGTCGGCAATCTTCAGCCCGGCAAAGAAGCGGACTTCGTGCTTCTTAACGCCCATGCGCTGCCGCTTCTGGCCCGGCGCTGGGCTGTGGCCCGGGATCCTGTCGAGAAGTTGTTTGCTCTGGCCATTCTGGGCGATGACAGGGCCGTGGCGCGCAGTTATATAGCCGGGGCGCAGGCCTATCACCGGATCTAGGTGGGCCTTTTGTCAGGCTGACGGTGGTGAAGTGCAATCGGCCCGGACTTATGTCACATTTGCTGGGGTTGGGATTAAAAGGCGAAACGAACGGATACCCGAATGCGGCCCGCGATCGATCATGCTGCCTATTCTGCCCATGCCGTCACCCGGTTTATTCAGCATGGTCTGCGTTCCAGCGAGCTGCTGCAAATCGTGATTGCGGCGGTGTGCGGGGCGGCGGTGGGGCTGGCCATCGCGCTGATCCACGGCGCTATTGATCTATTGCACCAATGGTGTTTTGCGCTGCCGCCTGGGGGCAGCCTCAGCGTCGGTTTTGGTGTCAGCCCCTTACGTGTGGCGATGGTGCCTGCGTTGGGCGGTCTGTTACTGGGGTTGGCGGCATGGTTGTTCAGCCGCTTCCGGCAAGCCGAAATCGTTGACCCGATTGAGGCCAATGCCCTGCATGGTGGTCGCATGTCGATGTTTGGCAGTTTGCGGCTTTTACTGTCGACGATGATGTCGAATGCTGCCGGGGCTTCGGTCGGCATGGAGGCTGGCTACAGTCAGTGTGGGGCCAGCATGTTTTCTACGCTGGGCCAGTATTTCAAACTGCGCCGGATGGATTTGCGTACCTTTGTGGCCGCCGGGGCCGATGCGGCGATTGCCGCAGCCTATAACGCGCCTCTGGCCGGGGCGTTTTATGGATTCGAGCTGATCCTGGG
>JBAVPS010000441.1:0-11497 GCA_049693315.1 Rhizomicrobium sp.
ATCGATGCCGATGTTCTATCGCGATCCGGTGGTCCTGAACGCCAAGGAGCACGCGAATCTTAAGCTGTTGGCACAGCGGAAATATTCCTTCGCCAACACGGCCAACAGCGTGCCGGTCGTGGTGGGCGAGGTTCCCGGCCTGATGGCCCATAGCCCGGTCGTTTTCACCGCCGGACCCGAGCCGATGCTGGTGACGCTGCTTGGGCTGCATGCCGACCAGAACCTGTTCGTTGACGAAGCGGGCAACTGGCTCGAAGGCTGCTTTATTCCGGCCTATGTTCGCCGTTATCCCTTCATCCTGACCCGTGTCACGGACGATAATCTGCTGCTCGGGGCGGATATCGACGCCGAAGCCTTTGGGGCGGATGGTGCACCGCTGTTCGACAATGGTCAGGCCACCGATGTGGCGCGTGATGTTTTCCGTTTCTGCGCCGAATATCAGCAGGCTTGGGATCTGACCCGCAAATTCTGCAAGGAAGTCTATGATGCCGGCTTGCTCAAAGAGCAGACCTGCACCGTGCGTGGGGCGACCGGGGCTGGTATCCGCCTGACCGGTTTCTCGGTGGTGGATGAAGAAGCGCTCGACGCGCTCGACAACCGCACCGCTAACGACTGGCGCAAGCGCCACCTGCTCAAGCATCTTTATTTCCATCTGGCGTCGATGGACCGGCTGAACAATCTGGCGGCACTGAACGACAAGCGTCAGGCCGCGGCCAGTCTGGCAGCACGTGCCAGCATGGTTGAGGTGGCAAAGGAAGCCGCCGTTTAAGCCTTCCTGTAAGCAGGTAAGCGACGTTTTCAGCACCCCGGCTGCTTTGCGCAGTCGGGGTGTTCTGTTTTGGGATAGTGCCCGATCGCCTGCTAGATTGACAGCGCTTCCTGACACCGCTGTCAGGTTTGTAACGGAATAACCAGTTTAAATCAGTATGTTACGTTATCTGCGTTGGCGTGTGTTTCTGCAACGTCCTGCAGAAAAATCACGATTGAGTCTAAGTAATATTCCCGTGATGCTTGACGTCGCTTCGGCATCATCCCTAGATTTATCATATTATTAGTACATAAGCCCGCCACACAAAAAAAGGCAAAGGGCAGATACGTCTGGGGAGGACATCCGTGAAAGCCATCCAAAAATTGCTGCTGTGCACCGCCAGTATGCTGACTGTCGGCAGTTTGTTGCCTGCGGCCTATGCTGACGGTGACGCCATGGAAACCGTGGTGGTGACCGGGATGCGGGAATCGTTACGCGATTCTCTGCAGGCCAAGAAAAACGCCGTTACCATCACCGAGAACATTTCGACCAAGGATATCGGCGCGTTGCCGGACGTAACCATCGCCGAGGAACTGAGCCGTCTGCCCGGTTTCAACGCGGCGCTCGACCGTGGCAATGCCAGTCAGGCGTCGGTGCGTGGGCTGGGGCCGCGTCTGGTGTTTGGTCTGGTCAACGGGCGCGAGGTGGCGTCTTCTGAACCCGATCAGAATATCCGCTGGGAGATTTATCCGTCCGAAGTGGTCTCCGGCGTTTCGGTGGCCAAGTCGCAATCGGCGGATCTGGTCGCCGGTGGTATTGCCGCCACTATCGACGTCAAAACAGTATCCCCGCTGGATTACAGCGGACCGAGCCTCAATTTGCGGGCCGGGCCGACCTATAACAGCGAAGGTGAAAAACTACCGCATTACAGCCCGGTCGGGTTTCGCGGCAGTGCCTCCTATATCACCCACCTGACCGACAATCTGGCAGTCTATGGCGCGGCAAGTTTCCAGCGTGAAAAGAACGGCTACATTTCGTTCCAGGGCTGGGGCTATAACCGCGACGATTCCGACAGCTATTATCACATCGGTGATGTTACCGGTGACGGGCAGGCCGACTACCTGCGCTGGGGTGCGCAGACCGAAGTGGACCGGTTGCAGCAGGACCGGCTGGCACTGGCTGGCGCGGTCGATTGGCAGCCAATATCCAATTTACGGGTCAAGGGCGATATTCTGTACTCGGACTATCGCATCCACGAAAATCAGTTGCAGCAATATTATACTGGTTGGTCGGATTGGGCAGGTACCAGTGACAACAGCACATCCAATGCTGGTTACTATACCAACTGGACAAATGGCGTTACCAGCGCGCGCAAATCGACCTGTAACGGCTGGGGCGCCGGGGCTTATGGCTGCGTCGCCGGTGAGAGTAATGCCAATGTCACCACCAGTAATGGCGTGGTGGTCGGCGGCACGCGAACCGGAACCAAGCTTTATAACGTCATCGCGCTGTATCAGGAGCGCCACTCGCTGCTGGTTGGTGGCCTGAACGCCGAATACACCACAGGACCGTGGGACTTTAAGGCCGACCTGTCACACTCCGAAGCCATGCGTAATAATATCTGGCAGGATATCCGCACCACCGTCGGCTCGCCCGGTACAGTGACCTATTACACCGGGCACGGTAAACCATCGGTTTCGTTCTCGGGCAGTGTGTGGGCGGAAAATGCCGATTCCTCGTGGTCGGAAGCCACCGGCGTGGCCGACGTCAACCATCAGACTGCCTGGTCGGGCACCGGTAAAGTCGCGCAATCGAGCGGGCCGGAATATACCCGGGATCATCTTTCGGCGATGGCGTTTGACGGCTCGCGGGCCATCAACGGTTCGTTCTGGAGTGCGATTGACTTTGGTGTGCGGATGTCAAACCGCGGCAAAGGCCATATGAATCACAGCTATTATCTGTGCCCGTCAACCGGTGCGTCACTCAGCAACTGGTGCGAGGCGGGTGGTGCGGTGCAGTTACCTGCCGACAAGCTTGAGACATTCCACGTCAAAGGGCTTGATGTGCCGGATATGCTCTATGGTTCGTATAACGAGCTGAAATCAATTGTGTATCCCAATGGTACCGGGGTGATCGCCGGTTCCGAGGTGATGTCGGAACATTGGCATGTTCGCCTCGACAGCTGGGAAGGCTATGTCAAAGCCGATTTCAGCGGCAATCTGGCGGGCATTCAGGTTGAAGGCAATCTCGGCACCCGCATTGTAGGCACTTTCACCCGCTCCTCTGGCTATGAAACCAAGGACGAAGGCACCACCTGGTCGCCGACAACGGTCAGCAAAACCTATACCGATGTGCTGCCCAGCCTGAACATCAATGCCCATCTTACCGACGAACAGATTTTGCGCTTCGGTGCTTCCTTTGCCATGGCGCGCGCCCCGATCGACGAGCTTCGGGTCGGCAATACCCTCAGCACCACGTCGGGTGGTACCGGCGGGGCGGATTCCAATTACCGCACGGGCACCGGCGGGACGCCGACGCTTAATCCCTATCGCGCCAAGCAAATCGATTTGTCTTATGAATGGTACTTCCATGACGAGTCGCTGGTTGCCGCGACGGTCTATTACAAGCATATCAACAGTTTCATCGGCTATAAGACCGCCGACGAAACCTATAACGATGAATCCTATTCGGTATCGCGCCCGGTCAATGGCCGCGGTGGCGATGTTTCGGGTATCGAGCTGACCTTACAGTCACGCTTCTATTTCCTGCCAGTGCGGTTCCTGCAGGATTTTGGCATCTACGCCAACTATGCCTATGTTAATTCAGGCCTAAAGGAATACACCCCAGCCTGGAATCCGCTTGATGCCTCGGGTCTGGCGGCCCATACCGCCGAGCTTGATCTGTGGTACAGCGCATATGGTGTCGAAGCCCGTCTGGCCTATAAGGTACATAGTCCGTATACGATCAGTTATGGCTGGACCTCGTCGGAACTCTCCAGCTCCGACTGGGGCCGTAACCTTGATGCCAGTCTGTCTTATCAGGTTACCGATGACATTAATGTCCGCTTTCAGGCCCGCAATCTGACCGCCGCCCCGTGGCGGTCCTATTGGGATAACAATTCACAGGAAACCGCGCGCTATGACATTTATGGCCGCAGCTTCATGATGGATGTGTCGTTCCATAATTAGCGTGTTGCGGCGGGGGCCTGTCCCCCGCCGTACTTTTTTAAAAGGGGTACGGTCATGCGTTACGTGGCTGTTGGTATTGCGGCGTTGCTCGGGCTGATTTTTTTGAGCGGTGCGGCTGTGGCGCAAGGGTTTTTGTTTGGCGCAGATTTGTCTTTTGCCAACGAAATGGATGATTGCACTGCGGCCTATACGGATGCTGGAAAGCCCAAAAATGTTTTCACCATCTTTCGGGACCATGGCACCAATCTTGTTCGTCTTAGGCTGTGGGTGAACCCGGACTGGACACAGTACAGCACCCTGAACGATGTCAAGCGCGCCATTAAGCGGGCCAGGGATCATGGCCAGAAGGTGCTGCTTGATTTTCATTATTCTGATGACTGGGCTGATCCACAGAAACAGATTGTGCCAAGGCTGTGGGCGGGGATCAAAGATTCCGATGCGCTGGCGGCGACGGTTTATCAATACACCTTCGACACACTGACTGCACTCGACAAAGACGGGTTGATGCCTGATCAGGTTCAGGTCGGTAATGAAATCAATTCGGAACTGATGATGGACAAGCCCTGGGCCGAAGGTGTCGAGATCAACTGGTCCCGTGATGCCAAACTGATCAATGCAGGCATCCGTGCGGTGCGTGACGCGGGTAACAAATCTGTAATCCGCCCCAAAGTGGTGTTGCATGTTGCCCAGCCCGAGAATGTTGAAAAATGGCTGGTGGCGGCGACAGCCGCTGGGGTAACAGATTACGACATCATTGGCTTTAGCTATTACACGCAGTGGTCGACCACATCGCTGGATGGGGTGCGCGGCACCATCAACCGCTTGCGGCATCACTATCCGCAGGCGGATGTTATCGTGCTTGAAACTGCCTATCCCTGGACAATGAGCTGGGGTGACAGCAATTCCAATGTGCTCAGTGAAAAATCGCTCCGCCCCGGTTATCCCGCCACTGCCGCTGGACAGAAAAAATATATGATCGATCTGACCCAGGCGGTAATCGTCGGTGGCGGTATCGGTGTGATCTATTGGGCACCGGATTGGGTTTCAACCCGTTGCCGCACACGCTGGGGACAGGGGTCGAATTGGGAGAATGCCGCATTTTTCGATTTGTCGCACAACGCGCTTGCCGCGATGGATTATCCGCATGCCGCGTATGTCTATCCCGTTGCGGTGACGTTTCACTTTATCGGCGGTGCAGGGCAGAATTTTGTACTGTGGGCCGATTTCCTGGGCAGCCGGGATATTGCAGTGCATCTGCCAAATGGTGAAGGCAAATACGATTATACTGCCATGCTGATGCCGGGTGCAGCATATCGGTTGCAGGTTTTTGCTGATGCGACGCTCAAAACCCGGTTGATTGGTGGCGATAAGGTGCAGGATGGCTTTTATGCCGACCGTGCCCCTGATCAGGCTGGAACGATCGACATAAAACTTTCGGCACCATAACCGTTTTGGCCCTTAAGCCAGTCGCGGGATTGGTTTCGTCGTAAGGCTCTGCAGGCTCAGGCTGGCGCTGGTCAGGCCGGGTGCGGTTGCGTTGATGACAGCTGTGCCTGCCGCACCATTGCTTTGCAGCAGTGCCATGCACAGACCATTGAAGGCGTTGCGGGTGGTGGCGGTATCCGGTTCATGGCTGCGTGGATCGCCATTACCGCTGCCGATAATCCGCGCCGCACCGGTAACCGTGAAACAAATAGTGTCTGATGCAAATGGCACCACACGGCCGTCACGGTCTTCAACCGCTGCGGTGATAACGGCGATATCTTCACCATCGGCGTTCAGTCCGCCACGATCGGTGGTAAGGATAATTTTGGCTGGCACCCCGGTGGTTTGGCGCTGGTCGGTCAGCACCATTTTGTCATTCTTAAAGCCACGGGCTTCGATAGCACCGGGAGCAAAGGTCGCGTTCCATTCGACATGGCCGAAGCGTGGCACGTTTTGCCGGCCAAGACTTTTGCCATTGACGAGAAGTTCGACCGCATCAAGGTTGCTGTGGCACCAGATGTTAACGCTTTCGCCGTTACGCCAGTTCCAGTGCGGCAAGAGGTGCAGCACCGGTTCTGTGCCCCACCAGGCTTTATAATAAAAGAAATTATCTTTGGGAAACCCACACAGATCAAGAATGCCGAATTGCGAAACCACATTGGGCCAGCGATTAAACGGCGTTGGCTCGCCATGATAATCAAAACCTGTCCAGACAAATCCACCAGGCAGATGTGGTGCCGGGCCGATAATCTTTAGCCATTCTTCTGCAGTGGTTGCCCAGCTGGGATGCTCGGTATCATAGGCGGCGCAATAGCCGCTGGCCGGATCACGACGATAGATCCCGCGCGTGGCCACGGTGCTGCCAGTTTCGGTGCCGATAATAGGGCGGTCTGGGTGCCGGGTATGGAAATCCGGCATGAGTTTGGTGTGGTAATTGGCACCAACAACATCCAGTAACGGGCCAAAGCCAGTATCCCATGCCGCGGGCCTATCCAGTGCCGCGCAGATCGGCCGGTCTGGGTCCAGCTCGCGGCACAGCGCCTTCATCTTTGCGCCGATGCGGGCGCCACGCGGGGTTCCCTGTTGGGGCTCCTCGTTACCGATCGACCATAAAATGACTGAGGGGTGGTTACGATCCCGCCGGATCAGGCGTGTCAGTTCGCCCATGCTTTCCGGGTCAGATGACATGCGACGGGTTTCGTCAATCACCAGCATGCCAAGCCGGTCACAGGCATCCAGCAGTTCCGGCGTGGGGGGATTATGCGCCATGCGATAGGCATTGGAGCCCATCTCTTTGAGTTTCTGCACACGCCACACCTGCAGGGCGTCGGGAATGGCGATGCCAACCCCGGCATGATCCTGATGGTTGCAGGTGCCGTTCAGCTTGACCGGCACGCCATTGAGCAGGAAGCCGCGTTTGGCATCAAAGCGAATACTGCGCAGGCCAAAGGGAGTCACCGCATCGTCAATCGCTTTATCGGCTTCCACAAGGCGGCTGACCGCGTGATAGAGCTGTGGTGTTTCGAGTGACCATAATTGCGCCCGGCCGACCCGCACGGTTTGTAACAGGCTGCGGCTTTGGCGACCGCTGATGCTGGATGGGGTTTTCTGGGTGGCGATGATATGCCCAGCCGGGTCGATAACATCGGTGACCAGCACGAAGCGGCGTGCGGACAAACCGTCATTCTGAATTTCGGTGGTAATGCTGAGGCTGGCGCTTAAGCCCTCAAGCTGACTTCGCACCCAGACGCCATATTGGGGGATATGCAATGTATCGGTCTTGGTAAGCCAGACATGGCGATAAATCCCGGCACCTTCATAGAACCAGCCTTCACCCAGTGTGGCATCGGCCCGCACGGTCAGCACATTGCGCGCCCCATAATTAACAAAGTCGCTGATATCAATCGAAAACGGGGCGTAGCCGCTTTGATTGCGCCCGACGATGTAGCCGTTGATCATCACCTGTGCATCGCGGAACACGCCGTCGAATTCGATCACAATGCGCTTGCCCAGATCGCTGGCGGCAATGTCAAAGCTGCGGCGATACCAGCCGATGCTGGTGGCGGGAAAATCCCGCCCCAGCGGCTTATAGCCATGACCGGCGGCATCATCATCGCCCTCAGCTGGTGGATGCAGCGATGGGGTAAAGGGCAGAGCCATGGCCCAGTCGTGGGGCAGATCAACGGCCTGCCAGCCGCTATCGTCGAAATCGACGGCAGCCGCGGTGGCGACATTGGCACCGGATTTGGCGAAACTGTTCTGGCTTTCACCAAAGCCGAAATCCTGCGCCGGGTCGACGGCATGGCCCAGATGAAAGCGCCAGCCGAAGTCGCATTTCAGCCTTTGCCGGCTTTGCAGCGCGGGGGCCGCTATGCTGGGTGTAGCCGGGGGGCTGGTTGGTTGGGGGGCGGGGGCCGCCATCGCCGTCTGGCTTAAGGTTCCGGCCACACTTACCGCCGCACCAGCGGCAAACAGATCGCGCCGGGTTAAATCATCCATGGTCTTTCCCCCCCCCCTGCGAAACATCGCATTTTATATGATTGATAATACCATGCTGGCGTGTGCCAGCAAAAGTTTTAAATGGTTATTGTGCGGTTAAAGGGTGGCGGTTTTACGCTGTACGCGTCAGTATGCACTGCAACCTATTCGGGTTTGTCGCGTGCATCTGTTTCATCCGTGCCCTGGCAAGGTGCCCCCGTCTTCCAATGGACTGTTTACTTCCGTCCGGCGGTTTATGGCGGACTACGCCACTTATGCCGGGTGGCGGGGGGGGCGCGCCATCGGGTTCGTTCTGGGCGGGGCCGTGCTGGAAGGTTGCGGCCTGATGCTGATCGTGCCGCTGCTCAGCGTGGTGTTTGCCAGTCAGTACAGCGCGGGTGGTTGGGCCGGGCGGTTGCTGCCACTGTCGGACCGGCTGGGTGTCACCACCGCCTATGGGCGGCTTTGCGTGCTGATGGGGCTATTCGCCGGGCTGATGCTGTTGCGCGCCGGGGTGATTGCTGGTCGTGACCGTATGCTGATGGCGTTGCGTACCGGCTTTGTACAACATTGCCGCGCCCGCATCACGGTGAAACTGGCGGCGGCACCTTGGGCCGTGTTATCGCGGCTGCGCCATGCCCGGTTGGCCCATCTGATGAGTGGCGACGTGCAGCAGATTGGAACGGCGACGCATTGCATTACCCAATGTCTGGTCGCACTGGTCATGCTGGTGATGCAGTGTGCGCTGGCCTTCTGGCTGGCACCGGCTTTGGCACTGCTTGCCATCGGGCTGGTGGCGATAAGTCTGGTGGCGCTGATCCCGATTCTGCGCCGCGCCCGCGCCTTGGGGGGCTTTGTCACCAACGGCAATCTGCATTTGCTCAACAGTACCACGCAGTTTCTGGGCGGTCTGAAACTGGCAATCAGTCAGGATCTGCAACAGCGCTATGCCGAAAGGTTTTGTGCCACCTTGCAGGATTTAAGTACGCATCAGATTGCCTATGCTAATCGGGCAAGTGTGCAGCGGCTACTGCTGGCCACTGTATCCGCCCTGATCGGCGCTGCACTGGTATTGGCCGGGATCGGGGTGTTTCAGGTTTCCCCCGCGGTGCTGATTGCGCTTATTCTGGTGGTTGGGCGGATGAGCGGTCCCGCCAATGTTATCCAGCAATCAGCCCAGCAGCTGGCTGCCTCGCTGGCGGCCTATGAGCAAGTCTGCGCTCTTGAGGCTGAACTTGCCGTGGTGCCGGTAAAGTCCGTCAGTTGTGGAGATATAGGCTGCGGGCGGATTGCATTCGATTCTGTTGGCTTCTGCCATAGCATGCCTGATGCCGAATTCGGGCCTTGCGCGCAGCATGGTGTTGCCGGTTTGAGCCTGACAATTGAACCGGGCAGCTTCATTGGCATTCGTGGGGTGTCTGGTGCGGGTAAAACGACCTTTGCCGATTTGTTGGTAGGGTTATATGCGCCGCAATCCGGCTCTATACGGATCGATGACGTGTTGCTGCAAGATTGCCTGCCCGCCTGGCGCAATGCGCTTGCCTATGTCGCACAGGATGCATTTTTGCTGCACGATACGGTGCGGCGCAATTTGTTATGGTCTGCGCCAACGTCCTCTGATGCGGCTTTGTGGTCAGCGCTGGCTTTTGCTGAAGCGGATAAACTGGTCCAACACATGCCGCAGGGGCTTGATACTGTGGTGGGCGAACGCGGCGCACTGATGTCGGGTGGCGAGCGTCAGCGTATTGCGCTGGCGCGGGCACTGTTGCGCACCCCACGGCTTCTGGTGCTCGACGAAGCCACTAATGCGATTGATGTGGAAACCGAGCGGCTAATTTTGATCCGTCTTGAATCCCTTGAACCACGACCGACTATTGTGCTGATTGCCCATCGCGAGGAAAGCCTTCGTGCGTGTGAACGAATCTATACCCTGGAAAATAGTGTGCTGCTGTCTGATCGGGCAGAAAAGGAACTGGCCAATGTTCGCATTGCCTGAGCCGTCTGCGGAATTTCGTCTTGCGTCCGCTTTGTGTCGTTGGCCGCGCACCCCGGCGGTACTTGAGGCCATCCGTCGTGCGGCGGCTGCGGTCACGGACTGGCCTAATTGTTTGAAAGTAGTGAAGCGGCAACGTATCTGGGGGCTTGCTTATGAAGGTTTGCAAGCCGCTGACGTTGTTGCGCCTTCTTTCGTGATGCAGGCCCTGGCGCATCAGGCCCGACGTATTGCGACGCAAAATTTATCCATGGTCGCAGAAGCCGCCCGTTTACAGGCGGCGTTTAATGCCGCTGAAATTGACGTCATTTTTCTCAAAGGCATTGTGCTTGCTCAGCAGGCCTATGGCACGCTATCACTAAAGCACGGCAAAGACATTGATCTTTGGATTATACCAAGTCAAATTGAGATGGCCTGGCAGTGTCTGGAACGTTTAGGATATCGTCAGGACAGACTGCCACAGGGATACTCCCCTGCGATGCGGCAGCGTTATATCCGCTACAAAAAAGAGATTGGCTTTTTGTCATCGCATACTAGTGGTGAGGTTGAGCTGCACTGGCGCTTATCTGACACCGTCAACTTGTTCGAGACGCCCTGGCGTGAAAATACCTCCAGAATTTGTATAGGGGGCTTTTCCCTGCGTGCTTTGGTTAAGGCTGACTTGTTTTGTTATCTTGCCCAGCATGGGGCGATGCATGCCTGGTATCGTTTAAAATGGTTGGCGGATTTTAATGCGGTTCTTGCAGAAAAATCTTTGCAGGATATCGACGCGCTATACCGTCAGGCGGTTATGCGTGGGGCTGGGTTGCAGGCTGCGTATGCTTTATTGCTATGTCGCGAATATTTGGCGTTGCCTGTTGATGCAGCGCTGCTGGCTGAATTGCAGCAGCTTTGGCGTGTTCGCACGCTCTGCCGGCTGACGGATTATCTGATGTGTGGTGACCGACTTGTTGATGAACCTGTTGCATCGCAATCGGCTCGGTTTGCAGTGATCTGCGCCTGGTTCATACAGTGTCGCAGTATCAGGGTGTTTTTGCGACAGGGTAGAGTTTTCTGGTTTTCTGATGCTGATATGTGCGACTGCCCATTACCCCCTAGGCTTTTCTTTCTGTACCCGGTGCTGCGCCTGCCGCTGTGGGTCGTGCGGCGTGTAATGCAGATAGCAAAACGCCCCCATCCGGTGGATGAAGGCGCTAAAATGCAGATAATAAAAGGGCTTTAACTGCACCCGGTGGTAGACCCGCAGGTGTCGCATTTCATACAGGTGCCGTTGCGCACCAAAGTGAAGTTACCACAATTACCGCAGGCATCACCCTCGTAACCCTTCATGCGGGCTTCGGCGGCGCGTTTGGCGTGGATGTGTTTTGCCTCGCTGTGAAGATGCACCGTAGCCGGAACAATTGCAGGCGCTGCCACCGTCTGATGGGCATAAGAGGCATCGGCGGCCCGCATTTCTTCGCTATCCAGCTTAGGGGCCGCCCCGCCGCGCAGCACGGCAAATTGCGGGATGTGGCCGCGAACATAGCCATTGGAAGTGATGCGGGCGACATCGCGCACCCGCACTTCGCGGTTATCACGTTCACCACGGGTACCGTTGCCAATATC
>JBAVPS010000442.1:0-5360 GCA_049693315.1 Rhizomicrobium sp.
GCCCTGATCCATCGCGGCGGCGGCCGCCGCCAGATAGTGCGATTTTAGCCATTCAACACCGGCGCTATCCTGTTTGGCCAGACAGCGCGCATAAGGCGGGTTGTAGTCATAATCGTTGAAGCCAAAGCTGATATCGGCAATGCGATAGCCTTCCTTAGTCAGATAGGCGGCCAGTTCAGCGCGCTTTTGCGGTGTATCACCGGCGCGCAGGAACGGCAGACGCAGGAAATGCCAGTCGGTATCCCCGGCATAGTCTTTCAGTGTGGCTTCATTGGCACGAATATCGGCAATGAACGCGTCGGCGGAGACATCGTTGGGATCGCCATGGGTATAGGTGTGGTTACCGATCAGATTACCGCTGGTGCGCCAGAGTTTGAGCGCCTGAACCGTATCGTCACCCTCTTTCAGCGCCACACCGTTGACAAAACCATAGACCGGCGGTGCCTTGGCCTTTTTCAGGGCGTCAACCACCTTTTGCACGATTTCGGTGCGTGTCACCCCGACCGGGGCGACGTTATGGCTGGGTACATCGTCAAAGGTGATGGCAACTTCCGATATCGGCGCGGCCACAGCTGCCCCGATCGATCCGATTAACCCAAACAAACCAATCATGCCCCATACTGTAATCTTGCCCCATACAGGAATCCTGGCAGTGGACCAGCGTGCAGA
Source organism: Rhizomicrobium sp. (assembly GCA_049693315.1). GTDB lineage: Bacteria > Pseudomonadota > Alphaproteobacteria > Micropepsales > Micropepsaceae > Rhizomicrobium. The sequence goes on from JBAVPS010000442.1 coordinate 670, forward strand.
CAGCCTCGGCATTGGTTCCCCTCGTGGTACGGTCTTGGTTAAAGAGTTGTTGGCGCAACCTAATCCGCTCGCGCAGATATGTCTACGCTTGCGCTTTACACCAGAAAATACCCCCCCTATATCGCCGCATTTTGGTCCCCCCTGCGGCAACCCGCGCAGGGGGGGCCCCTTCAACCACACCGCATTCAACAGTATAGACGCCCGCGTCCGCCCGCCTGAACGCGGGGCGGCACACAAGGGATATGAAAGCATATGAGCACGGATTCCGGTTCCGCAAAAAATGACCGCTTCGGTCTGGACGCCTATTCTCCGGCAGAAGTTCAGGCAAAGGTTGAAATACTGGGCGTAAAAAAAGCCCGCATGCCCTTTCTCGCCTGTTTCATGCTGTCGATGGTGGCTGGCGTCGGCATCGGGCTGGGTGGCATGTATTACAGCCTAGTGCTGGGTGACCCGACGCTTGGCTTTGCCGCCAGCAAGCTGCTCGGTGGGCTGGTGTTCTGCCTTGGCCTGTCCATTGTGGTGATCGGTGGTGCTGAACTGTTCACCGGCAATTGCCTGATCGTTATGGCCTGGGCCAACCGCCAGCTCTCCACCATGGGGGTATTGCGCAACTGGTCCATCGTCTGGATCGGCAACTTTGTCGGTTCGCTGGTACTGGTCTACCTGCTCTACGTCTCGAAATATGCTGACGCCAATCACGGTGCCGTTGCGGCAGCCCTGATTAAGGTGGCGGCGGGCAAGACCTCGCTCGACTTCACCACCATCTTCGTGCGTGGCATTCTGTGTAACCTGCTGGTCTGTCTGGCCGTGTGGCTGACCTATGCCGGCCGTTCCGTGGTCGACAAAATGTCGGCGATGATCCTGCCGGTGGCCGCCTTCGTCGCCGCAGGCTTTGAACACTGTGTCGCCAACATGTTTTTCCTGCCGATGGGCTATGTGCTGCTGCACACCGGCCATGCGGCACCTGAGGGCGTTGATGTTTCCGCGCTGACCCTGCCGGGCATCGTGCACAATCTGGTTCCGGCGACGCTGGGCAACATTGTCGGCGGCGCAGTCTTTGTTGGCATCGTCTACTGGCTGATCTATCGCAAGAGCATCGGCGGCATCAACAGCGGCGCGAAGTAATCTTCAGAACAGACTGTATTGTTGCTGTTTGGGCGGACTGGGGGGCGTATCATCACGCCGGACCAATCCGCCCAAGCTTTTTAAGAAATGCGACGGCACCCTTGCCCGCACGGCCCCCTGCCAGAACCGCTCCTGCGCATAAGACAGCATCAGATAATCGCGCGCCCGCGTCATGGCGACATAGAGCAGACGGCGCTCTTCGGCGATTTCCGTCTCTGACTGGGCATAGGTCAGCGGCATCAGGCATTCCTCAAGCCCGACCACAAAAACGGCAGCAAATTCCAGCCCCTTGGCCGCGTGCATGGTCAGCAGCGAAACCCGCTCGGCCCGCAGATCGTAGAAATCCGCTTCGTTCGCCAGCGCCACCTGCTCACGCCAAACCACTTCATCCGGAAATTCTGCGGCCAGTTCAGCAAGCCAGCGCTGTGCCTCGGCCAGATGGGCCGCATCAACACCGCCCGCGGCCTGAACCTGAGCCACCGCAAGCGCCAGACGCCCGCCAAGATCTTCGCCACCGACCAATGTCAGCGCCGCCAGAACCGCCGTCACGCCAGCATGGTCGATCAGCCGGTCGGGGCGGCTTTTCTGATGCGGAATGGCGGCGCGATCGAGCGCCTCACGCAAAGCCGCGCCCTGCGCATCGGTGCGATAGAGCACGGCGAAATCGCTGAATCCCAGCGCCCGGCCCCGCTCTGCCGTCAGCATATCGTGGCCGCCCATCAGTTCAGCAATTTTGGCGGCGACAAAATCGGCCTCGGCCCGTTCATCCGCAGCACCATGGAGCAGCACCGCCTCGCCTTCTGCCCGCACGCCGGGGCGCGGTATGTCGGTCGCCGGATCGGGCAGCCGCCCCATCAGCGCACCCGATGCCGTGATGATGGCATCGGTCGAGCGGTAATTGCGCATCAGTGAAAGACGCAGCGACAGGGGATGATCGGCGGCGAACCGGGCAAAGCAGCCCTGATCCGCGCCACGAAAGCCATAGATCGCCTGATCGGCATCGCCGATGACGCACAGATCGCCCGCACAAATCCGCTTCAGCAGGCTATACTGCCCCGGATCGATATCCTGAAACTCGTCGGCCAGCACATGGTCAAAGCACCAGCGCGCCGCCAGCGCTTCATCCTTTTGCAACGCCTCCACCGCCAGCAGGATCAGATCGTCAAAATCGATCCAGCCTGCATCACGCCCGGCCACATCCAGCGCGGCGCGGGCAGCCTGCACCTCGGCCGATCCGGCCTCGCCACTGCGCTTGGCCTGACTGACCTGCTGCAGCAGACCGGCAGCCACCCTGGCACTAACGCGCAGAGCGGCGGTCAGCACGGCGCAACGCTCGGCTTCGTCCGCCACCCGCCAGCCTTCGGCAAGACCTACCGCGGCCCCACCGTCTTTCAGAATGGCCAGCCCCAGCGAATGGAAACTGTGCACCGGTGCGGTGCAGCTTGGCAGCAAGGCGGCAATGCGCGCCTTCAGTTCTTCGGTCGCGCGGCGGGTGAAGGTCACCGTCAGGCAGCGTTCTGCCGCTGCCCCGCGCGTAGCAATCAGGTGGGCAAGCCGGTGCACGATAAGCCGGGTTTTGCCAGCCCCCGGCCCTGCGGTAACGACCAGCGGCCCCAACGAAGCGGCGGCAGCAGCCTGATCGGCGTCGAGCGCCGCCAGCGCCCCGGTAATGCCCGAAGCCACCGGCTGGCGGTATTTTTCCTGCAAGACCTGCTGCGGGGCCGGGGCTTTAGCCCGGTGCGCAGGCTTTGCCATGCGCGGGGCGGCGAACAGCAAATCCCCCGCGGCAAACTGTTCGCGTTCTTCCGGAGAAAACAGCCGGATGGTGCCATATTCACCGTCATAGCCACCTTCGCGGAAGGTTGTTCCGGCGCGAAGGCGTGCGATGGCCTCGCCAAGGCGGCTGTCAAAGGCGGTAATGTCTTCCAGCGGCACCTCGGTCAGCAACGCCAGCTCGTTGCCCAGACCGGTGGTGCGGGCATAGGCCTCCTCCACCTTGTGCGAAGCCACACCCACACCGGTTAATTCGGACAGGATTTCCGGCAGCGGCACCAGGGACTGCACCGAACCGGCCGTGACCGGGCGCACGGGTATGGCGCGGTCGGCCAGCAGCTCGACCCTATGGGCCACTCCCACGGTGACCGGGCGGCCGCAGACCGGACACAGCCCACCATGTGCCAGCGTTTCTTTGGGATCGAGCCGCACAGCACAGGCCCGGTGGCCATCGAGATGGTATTTGCCTTCCTCCGGGAAGAACTCGACGGTGCCGCCATAACCATCGCCATTTTTCAGGGCGTGGCGGATCGCGGCATAAGACGGATCGCAGGTGTACCGCGTGGCCTCACGCGCCAGCTTGGCCGGGGAATGGGCGTCGGAATGCGACACCAGCCGGTAGCGATCCAGCGACGACACCCGCCAGTTCATGTCGGGGTCCGAAGACAGCCCGGTTTCGATCGCGAAAATATGGTCGGCCAGATCGCCATAACAGTCGGCAATGGAATCAAAGCCCGACAGTGCCCCCAGCGCCGAAAACCACGGTGTCCAGATATGGGCGGGGATCAGTTCACACCCGGCTTCCAGCGTAATTTCAAGAAGATCGCGTGAATCAAGCCCCAGAATCGGTCGCCCGTCGGCCGCGATATTGCCGATCTTCGCCAGCGCCGCCGCCAGCCGGTCGGCGGCAGCAAAATCCGGCATCAGAATCAGATGATGAACTTTGCGGGTACGATCATCCCTTTTGTAGATGGTCGAAATTTCGGTCGAGAGCAGAAACCGCACCGGGGCGCGGCACGACGGCGGCAATGCCGCCAGCACCGCGGCCTCGCGTTCCGGGCTTAAACGATACAGACCATCGGCCTCGACCAGCTTTTCGCCGATTTCCGCGCGCCAGCCGGGATGGACGGCATCGCCGGTACCCACCACGGTGATTCCCTTGCGCGCCGCCCAACTGGCCAGATGCTCAAGATCGAGATCGCGGCTGGTGGCGCGGGAATATTTGGAATGGACATGCAGATCGGCGTAAAATGACATGGCGTGGCTTTTATCCTTCGGTGCCGAGATATGCCAGGAGTGCGGCAAAAGGCCAGAGGCAAATGCAGCCCCCTCATGGGTGGCCCGTGGCATGACCGAAGGTATGAAGGACAGTTTTTGACACTTTTTCATTTTCTTTAGAAACTATCGTGCCCTAGTGTCGCGTTTTCCGTATACCGGCCCCTCGCCGGCAGCCCCATTGCCCAAGGCTTAAGCCACTATGAGCCAACAGCTCTCTCACGATCCCAATCTGGCCTTTCAACAGGCCCTCGCCCTGCACCGCGCCGGACAGCTCGACAAAGCCGTCACGCTGTACCGCCCGCTGGCGCAGCGCTTTACCAGCAATGGCGAGTTGATGTTTCTGCTCGGCACCGCGCTGTCACAGCTGGGCGAGACCGAAGAGGGCATGCGCTATCTGAAAAAATGCCTGAAACTGCTGCCCACCCATACCGAGGCGTTGTCCAATCTGGGCATTGGGCTGCACAAGATCGGCAAACTCGATAAGGCGCTAGAGAGTTACGATCACGCCCTACGCC
>JBAVPS010000443.1:0-3580 GCA_049693315.1 Rhizomicrobium sp.
ATACTAAAGACACGCGCGGTGGATTTCATGAGGCACCGTCCGACGGTGTCGATCCCCGGCGATATTCTGGAACACATTGCCGAGGCCGATTATTCGCCGCGTGAAATGATTGCCGTGCTGACCAAGCTGTGCACCTATGCCGATCTCACCAAGAAGCCGGTGACGATGGAGATGGCCGACGAGACCATCGGCATGCGTGGAACCGCCCCGTCCGCCAAAACCTCGATTGAAGATATTCAGCGCAAAACTGCCGAATTCTATAAGCTGGAAGTGCGGGATTTCCATTCGGCCCAGCGTGCCCGCCGTGTTGCCCGCCCCCGTCAGGTGGCGATGTATCTGGCCCGCAAGCTGACCACGCGTTCTTTGCCGGAAATCGGCCGCCGCTTTGGCGGGCGCGATCATACCACCGTGCTGCATGCCTGCCGCCGCATCGAAGCCTTGTGCAACGAAGACGCGATGTTCAAGCAGGAAGTCGAATTTCTCAGCCAGATGCTGTCCAAGCATCTGTAAGAGATAAAAAATCAGGAACGCCCTAAAAACGCGGCTCTTTAAGGGCCGCGTTTTTGTTTGCCCGCCTAAGTAGGCCCGCAGCTTAAGATGCGTGCTTGACAGTTGCAAACATCCCTTGTGAAACTCCGCACTGGTATTTAACCGGTTTTAAGGAGCACAACGATGCGTAACACGCGGATGGATGCAAGAGCGGCAGCGATTGTGGTAACGGCGCTTTTGTCCAGTGCAGCCCTGACCGGCGTGGCCGCCCAGGCGGCCCCGGCAGCCAAAACTGCCCCCGCAGCCAAAACCGGCAATGCTGACGCCCAGCTGATTGCAGCGGCCCAGAAGGGTGATCTGGCACAGGTGCATCAGTTGCTGGCCGCTGGTGCCAACGTCAATGCCAAGGCTGCCAACGGCACCACCGCGCTGATGATCGCCGCCCAATATGGCAAGCGCGATGTGGTCAAGGCGCTGCTCAAAGCCAAGGCGGATGTTGCGATCAAGCGCGCCGATGGTGTCACCGCACTGTTCTGGGCGGCACAGCTTAATCACGCCGATGTCGTCAAGGATCTGCTGGCCGCCAAGGCTGACCCCAATGCCAAAAACAGCGACGGCGACACGGCGTTATTTGAAGCGACCCAGAATGGCAATCTGGCGCTGGCCCAGGCGCTGATCCACGCCAAGGCCGACGTTAATGCCCAGATGTACAATGGCTATACCCCGCTGATGACCGCCGCGACCGGCGGACAAAGCCCCATCCTCAAGCTGCTCATCGCTTCGCACGCCAATATCAATGCCCGCGCCAAGGATGGCTCGAGCGCGCTGATGCTGGCGTCCTATTCGGGCTATTACGACGTCATCGCCGATCTGATCGAAGCCGGGGCCGACATCAACGCCAAGCGCCCCGATGGCCAGACGGCGCTGAAACTGGCTATTGCCGGGGGCCATAACGAACCAATCAAATTGCTGAAGCAGAAGGGCGCCAAATAAGCCCCTCGCCAAAAGCGAATCAGTATGACAAGCCAGCCCAAAGACCACCGGATTCCTGCCGGGCGCGTACAACAGCGTTCTAGCCTTATCCGACGGTCTTTGTTATGGTTTCCTACTTTCGAGTCTCGTCACTGCAACGGTACACAATTGTCCCTGCAGGCAGGCGGACCAAAGGCTTCCAAGGCCCCGGAAGGTTTAAGGGGCGGCATTTCGTGAACGGGCGGCAGACCCATGAAGATTAACGTCGAACGGGGCGCATTCCTTAAAGCGCTCGGCCATGTCCAGAGTGTCGTCGAGCGGCGCAACACTATCCCGATCCTCTCCAACGTGATGATCGAGGCCAGTCAGGGTCAGATGAAGCTGACCGCGACGGATCTGGATATCGAGATCGTCGAAACCATTCCCGCCGATGTGATCAAGCCCGGCGCGATCACCGCACCGGCACATATTTTCTATGACATCGTGCGCAAGCTGCCCGATGGTTCGCAAGTTCAGGCCGAACTGTCTGATGCAGAGAATAACCGGCTGTCGGTTTCGGCCGGTATGGTGCGCTTTGAGCTGGCCTGTCTGCCCAAGGAAGATTTCCCCCAGATGGCGGCGGGCACCCTGCCACACCGTTTCCGCCTGGGTTCGGAAGAGCTGCGCTGCCTGATCGACAAGACACGCTTTGCCATCTCGACCGAGGAAACCCGGTTCTACCTCAACGGTATTTACGTCCACGCTGCCAAGGATGGCGCACAGCCGACCTTACGTGCGGTGGCGACCGACGGCCATCGTCTGGCCCGTTACGAGCTAGAGCTGCCCGAAGGCGCCAGCGACATGCCCGGCGTGATCGTGCCACGCAAGACGGTGAACGAGCTGTTGCACCTGATCGACGATGTTGAAGGCGCGATTGAGATTGCGCTGTCCGACACTAAAATTCAGTTCTCGCTCGGCGCGGTTGAACTGACCTCGAAGCTGATCGACGGCACCTTCCCCGATTACCAGCGGGTTATCCCGGCGGGTAACGACAAGGTGCTGGTGCTGGATGCCAAGGAATTCGGTCTGGCGGTCGACCGTGTGTCGACCATTTCGGCCGATAAGACCCGCGCCGTGAAGCTGGCGGCATCGACCGACAAGGTGACGCTGTCGGTGGTCAACCCGGAATCGGGCACCGCCACGGAAGAACTGACCGCGACCTACAGCGCCACACCGCTCGAAATCGGCTTCAACGACCGTTACCTGATCGACATCACCGGCCAGATTGAAGGCAAACAGGTCCGTTTCCTGCTGTCCGACGCCGGTTCGCCCACCGTGATCGAGGATATTGACGATCCCCGCACACTGTATGTGCTGATGCCGATGCGGGTGTGATGACACCTGACACAGAACCATCTGTAACCGCTGCCGGGGTCGATGCCCCGGCAGTTGCGCATCATCACCCCAGCCCTGATCACCCCAGCCCTGATCATCCAGACCCAGATCACCCGGGCTTGGCCGTCAAAGAACTGCGCCTGACCAATTTCCGCTCCTATGGCGATGCGGCCCTGCATGTCAGCGGCCGCCCGGTGGTTCTGGCGGGGGCCAATGGCGCGGGCAAGACCAATGTGCTGGATGCCCTGTCGCTTCTCGCCCCCGGACGGGGCCTGCGCGGGGCCAAGCTGGCCGAACATACCCGCCGCGGGCCGATTGTGACCGGCGATGCCGCCGAGGCTGGGGCGACGTTGTGGGCCGTGTCGGCCAGTGTCAGCCGCGGCGCGGAAAGCTTCGACATCGGCACCGGCCTGACCATCGGCCCGGGCGGCGGCGAAAAACGCGTTGTGCGCCTGAACGGCGCACCGGCGGCCAGCTCGGCCGACCTTGGCGAGATTGTCCAGATGGTGTGGCTAACCCCGTCAATGGACCGGCTGTTCACCGAAGGGGCCAGCGGGCGGCGGCGTTTTCTGGACCGGCTGACACTGGGCTTTGACGCCAGTCACGCCCGCATGGCGGCGCGCTATGAAACCGCCATGCGCGAACGGGCGCGGCTTCTGAAATATGGTCCGCGCGATCCGGCCTGGCTCGACGGGCTGGAGGCGACCATGGCCGAAACCGGCGTGGCACTGGCCCGGGGCCGGGC
>JBAVPS010000444.1:0-2403 GCA_049693315.1 Rhizomicrobium sp.
CCGGTGAACACTTCGGCGACGTGGAACGGCTGTGACAGAAAGCGCTGGATCTTACGGGCACGGGCCACGACGATCTTGTCTTCTTCCGACAGCTCGTCCATGCCCAGAATGGCGATGATGTCCTGCAGCGACTTATACTTCTGCAAGGTTTCCTGCACCCGACGGGCCACTTCGTAATGTTCCTGACCGACAACGCGCGGATCAAGAATGCGCGAGGTCGAGTCGAGCGGGTCGACGGCCGGATAAATACCGATTTCCGTCAGGGCACGTGACAGGGTGGTGGTGGCGTCCAAGTGGGCGAACGAGGTGGCCGGCGCCGGGTCGGTTAAGTCGTCAGCCGGGACGTAAATCGCCTGCACCGAGGTGATCGAACCCTTGGTGGTGGTGGTGATACGTTCCTGCAGGGTGCCCATGTCGGTCGCCAGCGTCGGCTGATAGCCCACGGCCGAAGGAATACGGCCCAAAAGGGCGGACACTTCGGAACCGGCCTGGGTAAAGCGGAAGATGTTGTCGATGAAGAACAGCACGTCCTGGCCCTGATCGCGGAAATATTCCGAGACGGTCAGACCGGTCAGCGCGATACGGGCGCGGGCACCCGGCGGTTCATTCATCTGGCCGAACACCAGCGCGCACTTCGAACCATCCGTGGAACCCTTCTTCGGGTCCTTGTTCACGCCGGATTCGATCATTTCGTGATACAGGTCGTTACCTTCGCGGGTACGCTCGCCCACGCCGGCAAACACCGAATAGCCGCCATGCTTTTTGGCGATGTTGTTGATCAGTTCCTGAATCAGAACGGTCTTACCAACGCCGGCGCCGCCGAACAGGCCGATCTTACCGCCACGGGCATACGGGGCGAGCAAGTCGATGACCTTAATGCCGGTGACCAGCACCTGCGATTCCGTCGACTGTTCGGTAAAGGACGGGGCCTTGGCGTGGATCGGGCGCTTTTCGGCATACTGGACCGGGCCACATTCGTCGACCGGTTCGCCGATAACGTTGATGATACGCCCGAGCGTGCCATCGCCCACCGGCACGGCAATCGGAAGGCCGGTGTCGGTCACCGTCTGGCCACGAACCAGGCCGTCGGTGGTGTCCATGGCGATGGTGCGCACGGTGGATTCGCCCAAGTGCTGCGCAACTTCAAGCACCAGCCGGTGGCCATTATTGTCCGTTTCCAACGCGTTGAGAATCTCCGGCAGGTGATCGCCAAACTGAACGTCCACCACGGCGCCGGTCACCTGGGTAATTTTGCCGGTCAATTTGCTGCTTGTCGTCGCATTCATGTCTTTTGCGTCCTTGGAATTTTTTACAGTGCGGTCAACGTGACAGGGATGTTGCCGCGCGTAGCCTTAGAATAGGGGCACATCTGATGGGCATCTTCGAGCAGGGCCTGAGCCTTGCTCTTATCGACGCCGGGGACCTTGAGAGTGATTTCGGCGGCCAGCGAAAAGCCGTCGTCGCCGGAAGCCAGCGTTACCGCCACGCCAATCTTGGCGGCGTTTGCGGTCTCAAGGTCAATGCCATGCTTCTTGGACAGGGCAATGACCGCCTGATTAAAACAGGCGGCATAGCCGATTGCGAACAGTTGCTCCGGATTATGAGCCTCGCCGTCGCCGCCCAATTCCTTGGGGAACGACATCGCAAGCGCAAGAGTGCCGCCTTCAAGGCCGGCACGTCCTGCGCGTCCACCACGACTGACTGCTTTGGTCGTATAAGCCATCTCGTCACTCCTTTTTTAAAGCGCTTCCGCGCCGGAAATAATCTCGATGAGCTCGTTGGTGATCTTGCCCTGACGGGTCCGGTTGTACAGAATCGTCAGCTTATTGATGACTTCGCCGGCATTACGGGTTGCCCCGTCCATGGCGGTCATCTTGGCGCCGAATTCGCCGGCGACATTTTCCAGGAGAACCCGGAAAACCTGTACGCTGACGTTACGGGGCAAGAGATCGGCGAGAATTTCGTTTTCGTCGGGTTCATAATCGTAAGCCGAACCCGCTTTATCCGCATCCGTCGCTTCGACAGCGGCGGGGATCAGTTGCAATTCCGTCGGCACCTGACTGATGACCGACCTGAAACGGGAATAGAGGATCGAGGCAACGTCGAACGCACCTTCGTCATACATTTTCAGCAGCTTCTGGCCGATGATATCGGCATTAGCAAAGCCGATCTGTTTGACGTCGGTAAATTCCACGGTCTCGAGGATCAGATCACCATACTGGCGTTTGAGCTGATCACGCCCTTTGCGGCCAACGCAGAGGATCTTGACTGTTTTGCCTGCGGCTTTCAGTTCTTCGATCTTCTGCTTGGCAAAGCGGACGATGTTGGTGTTGAAGCCGCCGCACAGGCCGCGATCAGCGGTGGCGACGACCAACAGATGCACATCGGTCCGACCGGTCCCGG
>JBAVPS010000445.1:0-5561 GCA_049693315.1 Rhizomicrobium sp.
GATCGGTGGCTTTGATCAGGCCTTCCAGTATATTCAGGAATTCTCGGGCTTCTTTACCCCGGGTATCACGGTGATCTTCCTGCTTGGCCTGTTCTGGAAGCGGGCAACCGAATGGGGCGCACTGGCCGCCGCCATTGGTTCGGTGGTGCTGTCGGCGTTCTACTATGTCGCCCTGCCCACCATCCCGTTCATGAACCGTATGGGCTACATCTTCCTGATCTGCCTTGGTCTGGCCATTGGGGCCTCGCTGCTGCAGAAGCCGAAGCCTGCATCCATCACGGTTGATGTGGCCAATGTCGATTATTCAACCGACCGCGCCTTCAAGATTGCAGCCGGGGCGATTGTTGCCATTGTCATCGCGCTTTACATCACCTGGTGGTAAGCGCGTAAGATCGATAAACTTTTAAATTATGCCACCCGGAACGTCTGTTCTGGGTGGCATTTTTCTATATTCTTGCTATACGAGCATGCCGTTGCCGTGCGGTAGCATCCCATAACCATCGGCAGAGTTCCGCGTTGCGGTTTTAAGGCGGCAAAACAGATCGCCACATCACGGCAAGCACCACATCAGAATGGACAGAGTTTTAAGACATGCATCTGTCTTTACTCGATATTTTCATCATTTTGCTCTACCCCATCCTGATATTGGGGGTGGGATACTTTATCGCTCCGGAACGGGGCGCGTTCGACGCCGACAGCATTCACCCCACCACCCGCAAACGCACGCTGCCCTGGTGGGCCATCGGCACTTCGCTGATCGCCGCCAACATCTCGGCCGAACAGATTATCGGCATGTCGGGTTCGGCCTATGCCTTTGGTCTGGCGATTGCGGCCTATGAATGGCTGGCCGCGCTGATGCTGCTGATCGTCGGCAAATATTTTCTGCCGGTCTTCCTCAAGCACAACATCCGCACCATGCCGGAGTTTTTGCGCCGTCGCTATGGCCCGCGGCTGCAGCTGACCATGGCGCTGTTGTGGCTCGCACTGTACATCTTCGTCAATCTCACCGCCATTTTGTGGCTTGGTGCCACCGCCGTGCATGCCGTCACCGGGCTGACCCTGATCGTCAGCCTGATCCTGCTCGGGTTATTTGCCGGCAATTACGCCCTCTATGCCGGGCTGAAAACCACATCGGCCACAGATGCGGTGCAGGTCGCCATGCTGGTGCTGGGTGGGCTGATTATTTTGTACATCGCACTGACGCGCATTTCGGGTCTCACCGGGGCCGAGGGGGTTATCACCGGCCTCGTCCGTTTGCGCGAAAAGCTGCCCGATCATTTCCACATGATCCTGTCGCACGATAATCCCTATTACAAATACGCCCCCGGCCTTGGCATGATCGGGGCCGGTATGTGGGTGGTCAATTTAAGCTATTGGGGTTTTAACCAATATATCATTCAGCGCGCGCTGACCGCCCGCAGCTTACGTCAGGCGCAAAAAGGCGTCATTCTGGCGGCAGCACTGAAAATGCTGATCCCGGTTCTGGTGGTGCTGCCCGGCATTGCCGCCGTGCTGCTGGTCGGCCCCGGCCAGCGGCCCGATGCGGCCTATCCCATGCTGATGGCCCAGATGCCCAGCGGGATTCTGGGCTTTGTCTTTGTGGCGCTGCTGGCGGCGATCATTTCGGCGATGGGTTCGTCCTTAAGCTCGATCGCCACGATCTTTTCACGCGATGTGCTGACCGCCTTGCAACCGGCAAGCGGCGAGCGGTTGCAGATTATCGCCGGGCGTTTTGCCGCCATTACCGCCCTTTTGATCGCCATGGTGTCAGCGGTACCGCTGCTTGGCCATGTCGATCAGGCATTTCAGTATATTCAGGAGTTCACCGGCTTTCTCACCCCTGCTGTCACGGTAATCTTCCTGCTGGGTATGGGCTGGAAATATGCCAGCGAGCGCGGGGCGCTCTGCGCGGTGGCAGGCTCGCTCATCGGCTCGCTCGGCTTTTGGTATTTTCTGCCACAGGTTCCGTTCATCCTGCGCATCGGCTATGTCTTCGCCATCAGCCTGCTGGTGATGGTGGTGGTTTCGCGCCTGACACCGCATCCCAAACCCACCGACATGCGCTTTGATACTGTCGATTACAGCACCGATACGTCCTACACTGTTGCCTTTCTCGTTATCGTAGGGATACTTGGGGCGATTTACCTTCTTTGGTGGTAACGGCCATTATCGCGCTTATCGACGTCATCGCAGTACAGAACATTCTCGGGGAATGCGCCAACTGGCATACCGCAAGCGGCCAGCTGTGGTGGACGGATATTCAGGGCCGCAGGCTTTACCGCTACGATCCGGCCAGCCAGGTTCTCAGCCATTTTGATACACCGTGGCGCTTGTGCTCGTTCGCGTTTGCCGATGGCGGGGGGCTTATTGCGGCCTTTGAGCAGGGCGTCGCGCTTTATAACCCGGCGTTACAGACCTGTGACTGGCTGTTCCGCCTGGCCGATAACCACGCACCGGTCCGTTTCAATGACGGACGCACCGACCGGCAGGGCCGCTTCTGGGCTGGCACCATGATGGAGGGGCCTTTTGACAGTTTGCGCCCCCTTGGCCAGATCTCTTGTTTTGACCGGTCCGGCATGGTGCAGCGCTATGGCGAGAAAGTGAAGATCACCAACTCGTTATGCACCAGCCCGGATGGCCGCCTGCTCTATTTTTCGGACTCGCCACAGCATGTCATCTATGTCTGCGATCTGGACCCGGACAACGGGGCATTAAGCAACCAGCGCATTTTTGCGCAAACCCCGGCAGGGGCCCAGCCCGATGGCGCCGTCACCGACAGCGAAGGCTGTTTGTGGAGCGCACAGTGGGGCGCATCGCGTCTGGTACGCTATACCCCGGATGGCCGCATCGCCGACACGCTTGCCATGCCGGTCAGCCAGCCGACCTCGATTGCGTTTGGCGGGCCGCAGATGAATCTTTTATGTGTTACAACGGCCCGCGATGGCTTGCCCCAGGATGAACTTCTGCGGCAACCTCAGGCGGGCGATCTTTTTATCTATCAAACTGATGTGACGGGATTAGCCGATGCGCAATTCGCTTAAAGGCTCCGATAAGGACGGTACGATACCGCGCCGTAACCGGCTGCTCAATCCGCCGGTCCGCAGCGCCAATCTGACCTATCGCATTGTCGAGGAGTTGGGTGTGGCCATCGTTACCGGCACCTACACCGACAGTAACCCGTTCCCGGTCGAAGCGGTGCTGTGCAGCCAGTTCGGCGTCAGCCGCAGCATCCTGCGCGAAGCGGTCAAGATGCTGACCGCCAAGGGGCTGCTCGGGGCCCGGCCACGACAGGGCACCTGGGTGCAGCCGGAAGATCATTGGAACCTGCTGGACCCCGATGTGCTGCGCTGGCTGCTGGAGCGCAAATTATCGCTGTCGCTGCTAAACGAGTTTACCGAGATGCGGCTGGCGGTGGAGCCAACCGCCGCAGCACTGGCCGCACGCGTGGCCACCGATGCGGATATCGCCGCCATCTATACCGCGCTCGATCATATGGCCGCGGCCGAACGGGGCGAGGATGATCCGCTGACCTCGGATATCGGCTTTCACATCAGCATCATGCAGGCTTCGGGCAACCGCTTTTACTATCAGCTGTGCGATCTGATCGACACCGCGCTGCGCTTTTCGATCCGCACCACCAACGCCTATAAGGGCGTCAATCTGGCCTCGATTTCCGATCATAAGCGGGTGGCCGATGCCATCGCCGCCCGGGATCCATCGACAGCCGAGGCGGCCATGCGGGTGATGATGGTCGAAGCGATTGAACTGATCCGCAGCGGGGAAGCTGCCGAAACCAGGCGCGGCAAGCGCTGACACGCAGCAAAAGCGCGGGGCTTCTATTCCTCCTGCGGGGCAGCGTCGCTTAAGCGGTCAGCCTGACGCAGCGGCGGGAACAGCTTCATCCACAAAACGACAATACCGATGGTGCCCAATCCGCCGATCACCACCGCAGGAATGGTGCCGAACAGGAATGCGGTGAAGCCGGATTCAAACTCGCCCATTTCATTGGAGGCGCTGATGAACAGCATGTTCACCGCACCGACACGCCCGCGCATACGATCCGGCGTCGCCATCTGAATAAGCGAGCGGCGGATGAAGACGCTGATCATGTCAGAAGCGCCCAGCACAAACAGCGCCGCAAACGACAACAGAAAACTGTGCGACAAACCAAACACCACGGTGGCAACCCCGAACACCGCCACCGCGGCAAACATGCGGATGCCGGTGTGCCGTTCGATGGGTTTGCGCGCCAGAAAGAGCGCCGTCAGCGCCGCGCCGACCGCCGGGGCACTGCGCAACAGGCCAAGGCCTTCCGGGCCGGTGTGCAGGATATCGCGGGCGAAGATCGGCAACAGCGCCGTGGCCCCGCCCAGCAGCACCGCAAACAGATCCAGGGATATGGCACCCAGCACCACGGGCCGGTTGCGCACAAAGGCGATGCCTTCCTTGACCCGCGCCAAACGCGAGACATCGATCTTGCCCGCCAGATGGCGGCGGCCACCCAAAGTCAGCATAAACCCGGCCGCCAGTAAGAAGCACACCGCGCACAGGCTGTAAGTTGCCACCGGCCCCAGTGCATAGATGAAGCCACCGATCGCCGGGCCGGAAATCACCGCCACCGAAAACACCGAGGAGTTCATCGCCACCGCGCGGGGCAATTTTTCCGGCGGCACCAGAAAGGCCACCATCGACTGGCCCGGCGGTGCGGTAAAAGCCCGCGCCGCGCCAAACAGCACCAGAACGCCATAGAAAGGCAGCGCATCTGTCATCTTGCCGTGGCTGAACAGCAGAAACAGCAAGGCGCAACAGCCCTGCAAGGCCACCGCGATGGATAAGATTTTGCGCTGATCGTGGCGGTCGCAAATTTCACCCGCTGGCAGGATCAAAAAGAACATCGGCAGGAACTGACAGATCCCAACCAGCCCAAGGGCCAGCGGGGTGCGATAGAGCTCGTAAATCTGCCAGCCAATTGCCACCGACTGAACCTGAATGGCGACGTTGAGCAGAAACGTCCCGATCAGATAAAGGGTAAAATCACGCGGACGATAAACCGTTGGGCAAGACACGCTCATAGATGGGTTTCGCTCTGCCATTTTTCGCGGCTGATACTCCAGATATCGACACTGTGTGCTGCACCCCGCACCACCACCTCGGTACACTCACCCCTGGTCTCGCCCACTTTACGCGCCACCGCCTGCGAGGCCAGATTCTCCGGCGCAATAACCGAGATCAGCCGGTCGACCGGCTGGGTCAGAAAAGCATAATTCCGGGCCGCACGGGCCGCTTCCGGGGCATAGCCATTGCCCCAATACGCTTTGCCGATGCTCCAGCCGACCTCAAGCCCCGGCCAGCCTTCCGGATTGCTGAGCCCGACACGGCCAAGATAGGCACCATCGCTTTTGCGTTCGACCGCCCAGAAGCCGTAACCACGCAGCACCCAATGGCCAAGGCCATAAGCGAAACTGCGCCAGGCATCCGAACGGGCCATGACGGCACCATTAATATGGCGGGTGAAATCGGCATCAGCCATAAAACCGGCATAGGCGTCGAAATCTTCGGGC
>JBAVPS010000446.1:0-4226 GCA_049693315.1 Rhizomicrobium sp.
AATAAGTCCACACTGACGGGTTGGCGTCGTGGGCAAAGCGCATCAGCACCAGCACCAGCGCCAGGCCGAGCACAAAGGGAAACTGCTTCAGCATCAGAACCGCACCCAGCGGATTGGCGCGTTTCCAGGAAAATGCGCGGCGTTTCTCGGTCGGCAGGGATTCTTTAAGCACAAAGAAGCCGTACAGCGCATTGCACAGCGATAAGCCGGCAGAAACATAGAACGGCAAACGGATCCAGACATCCCCCAACAGGCCGCCCAGCGCCGGTCCGACGGTGAAGCCGATACCAAAGGCGGCCCCCATCAGGCCGAAATTTCCGGCGCGTTTTTCCGGGGGCGTGATGTCGGCGATATAGGCGTTGGCAATGGTGAAGCTGGCTCCGGCCATACCCGACAGTGTCCGGCCCAGAAACAGCCAGAAGATATTGGGCGCCATGGCAACGACGAGGAAGTCTACCCCCATCATCAGAAGCGAAAGGATCAGCAGCGGGCGGCGGCCAAAGCGGTCACTTAAATTGCCCACGATCGGAGCGAACACAAACTGCATACCGGCATAAACGAACATCAGCCAGCCACCGAACCGGGCGGCATCACTTAAGCCAATATGGGCCAGCTCGGCGATCAGTCGGGGCGCCACCGGAATGGTGATGCCGATGCCGACGACGTCGATGAATATGGTCATAAATACGAAAATGAGGGCTTTACGGCCCGTCGCAAGTCCACGCATGGCCGCTGTGATGGCACGGCGGCTAGGCGTCTGTCGACAGGAATTTGGTATTTTTGATGCCGGTTAGACCTTATCCCAAAAGGGGAAATCGGGCGGTGGGGCCCCGTGCGCATCGGATGCCAGCTGCTCTCTGGCGCGCTGGCAGACCACTTCCCAGCTGTCGGCCCCCTCAAATGTGGTGATCGCCATGATCAGATCGGCCCGGCCATCGATCGAGAGCATGGGGGCAGCAAAAACCTCACCGACAACATGCCTTTTGTGAAAGCTGTCGCCGCGATACAGAACCCGTAAAGGGGCATTCTGGCGCAGAATGGTCTGACCAAGCACGAACCAGCGCGGCAAATGTTCGGGGTCAATCATCTCGTCAACGAAACGACCAGTCATTTCGGCGGTAAATTGCACGGTGTTGGTGCCCATCAACCGCACACGATAGCGCAAGGTGCCATCGGTCCCGGACACACGTTCATAGATGGTTAGTTGTGGAATGAAGGGCTGCAACAGCCGCGCGGTCATATCCTGACGACGGGGCAGGCCGCCCGCCGCCTTTTGCTGCCACAAGTCATGTGCGGCGATCAGCTTTCTTTCACTGAAACGGCATTGGCTGTCGATCAGGACCGGCCACTGATTTTCTTCGGCCAATGCGTTGAAATCATCGAGCGCAACGCCTTCGCGTGTGGCGGTGGCGATATCGGGCGTGGCGGCGGGTTCATGGTGATGGATCAGCCGCAGCCGCGATAAAGTACCATCCTTTTGTGCTTGCCGCACGAATGCTACCTGGTGGGTCTGCGCGTCCATGGTTGCCGCCTTCTGCGGATGCCAATTCTTAGCAATTTAGTTAATATTATTTCAATACCGCCGCGGTTGCAAGTTATAAATGGCAAGGGATAGGGCTGTTGCAGGTGCTTTTTCGGAACGTAATGGACGAAGTTGGCACGGACTGATAGGAACAGCGCAAACATAAGAGGGTGCGATGCAGAACGAGGCGGGCCAAAAAGACGTGAGCTTGGGCGAAACGAAGCCGCAGAAAAAAGGCGGTATTCGTGGGCTGTACAACTGGATGATGCGTCATGCCCAAGGCAAGCATGCCTGGAGCGCGCTGGCCTGTTTCGCCTTTGCTGAAGCGTCCTGCTTTCCGGTGCCCCCGGATGTGATGCTGCTGCCGATGATGCTGGCCGACCGCAGAAAAGCGCTCAAGCTGGCGGCATGGTGCACATTGTGGTCGGTGATCGGCGGCATGGTGGGGTACTGCATCGGGGCGCTGTTCTGGGACACCGCCGGGCACGCCATTGTCTCGGCCCTGCATATTCCGCAAGCCACCGTCGATGCCCTGCGTCATAAATATGCCGCGCAATCTTACTGGATTGCCATTCAGGGGCTGACACCAATCCCCTTCAAACTGGTGACGATCTCGGCTGGGCTCGCCAATGTGCCGTTCGGCGCGTTCCTGATGTTTGCCGCCATCGCCCGTTCGGTCCGCTTTATTTTGATCGAAGGGTTACTGGTTTATTTCTTTGGCGATGCCGCCCGTGTGTTGCTGGAAAAATATCTTGAGCCTGCTTTGGTTGGGTTTCTTGTTCTGGTGGTGCTCGGTTTCGTACTGATGGGCTATCTGGCGAAGTAATTTTAGCCTTAAAATTGTCCGTATGCGTTTGCCACGGTGGAGCCATGCGCGCCCTGCGTGGCAAACGCATTGCAGTTCGCCATGACAATAGGCAAGTAGAGGCGGTCTTTCTTACCGTTCCATCGGCTTGTCATGGTTTCGCAACTATCCTCCATCAGCGCGATCTTGTTATCGGCGCTGGTTTTCTACGTTGGCAATGGCTTGCTGACGACGCTGATTCCGGTCCGCGCCCATCTCGAAGGTTTTTCCACCCTCGTCATCGGCGTGATCGGTTCGGCCTATTATATCGGCTTCGTCATGGGGTGCTTCCTGTCACCGCGTCTGTTGGCGCGGGTCGGGCATGTGCGTTCCTTCTCGGTCGGAGCCGGGGCTGTGGCGGCGCTGGCGCTGCTGCAGTCGATCTGGGTGGCACCGGGGATCTGGATTTTTACCCGCGCGATCTATGGCTTTGGTGTCGCCGGGTTGTTCATGGTGCTGGAAAGCTGGCTTAATGACCGGGCCAGTAATGCCAACCGCGGTCAGATCTTTTCGGCCTATACCACGGTGAACTTTGGCGGCATCATGCTGGGGCAGGCTTTGTTTGCCACCTCGCCGCCGCAAGGCTTCACCCTGTTCGCACTCGGGGCGATCTGCTGCGCGCTCAGCCTGATTCCCGTCGGCATGACGGCCTTATCGCAGCCGCTGCGCCCGCCGGTGCCGGTGCTGCAGCCGGGCAAGCTGTTCCGCATATCGCCGGTTGGCGTGGCGGGCTGTGTGGCGGCTGGGCTGGCCAATGGCGCGTTATGGGCCTTGTTGCCGATCTATGGCATAGAACGCGGTTTGTCGGGCATTCTGCTGTCGTTATTTCTGGTGGTGTTCTCGCTTGGCGGTACGCTGGTACAGGCCCCGGTTGGGCGGTTATCCGACCATATGGACCGCCGCTACGTCATTGCAGGCTGCTGCCTGTTGGCCAGTTTTGCCGGGCTCAGCATGGCCTTGCTGCCCTTGAACCATCCCTATCTTCTGCTGCTCAATATCGCGGTGCTGGGCGTTCTGATGCTGCCGCTTTATGGTTTGTCGGTCGCCCATGCCAATGATCGCATTCCGCGCAAGGACTTTGTCGAATCGACGGCGACACTGCTGCTGATCAATGCCCTGGCTTCGACCGTGGGGCCGACCGTAGCCGCCATCGTGATGGGCTGGTTCGGGCCCAGATCGCTGTTCTTCTTCACCGCAACCATTCACATGGGGATGCTGATTTTCGCGCTGGTGCGGCTGGGCATTGTGCATGCGCCGGGGGCGGATCACCGCGACCGCTTCAAATTCCTGCCTGACCATGTTTCGCCCGGCGCTCTGTCGCTGGATCCGCGCGGCGAGCGGCCCGCCCCGCGCCCCGACGAGGATGGCTGAGGCGCGCATAAAAAAGCCGGCCGCCGGAATTGTTCCGGCAGCCGGCTTGGTTCGGCGTAAGAATTAATTGTTTTCGCTGTCGCTGCTGCTGTCACTTTCAGCGCTGCTGGCAGCGGTCATGGCGGCAAATTCCTCGGCCGGGATCAGCACTTCCTCAACCGGACGCAGAATTTCGTTCGATGAAACGTGGCGGGCCGACTTTTCACGCTTGGTCGAGGCGCGCGATACTGCCAGATCCAGTTCGATTTGCGAGCACAGGCCCAGCGTCACCGGGTCCACAGCCTTGAGGTTGGTGGCGTTCCAGTGCGAACGCTCACGGATTTTCTGGATCGTTGCCTTGGTGGTGCCGATCAGCTTGATGACATCGGCATCGGCCATATCGGGATGGTTGCGCAGGATCCAGAACACCGCATCGGGCTTATCCTGGCGCTTGGAAACCGGGGTGTAGCGCGGGGCGCGTTTAATCTTGACCGCAGGCATCTTGTATTT
>JBAVPS010000447.1:0-2617 GCA_049693315.1 Rhizomicrobium sp.
ACTGACGCGTTCGCCGCGCCCCGCCATCCAGGCTGCCTGCGGTTCGATACACACCGGAATGTCGGAACCAAACGCCACCCCGACCGAACGCAACTGATCGGGAATAAACCGCAAGCCCCACAATGTATTCAGGCCGCGCAAAGCCGCCGCCGCATCGGCCGAACCACCACCAATGCCCGACGCCACCGGCAGTTTCTTGGTCAGGGTGATATGGGCTTGGGGTACAATCTTCGCCCGCGCCGCCAGAGCGCGCGCCGCCTTCAGCACCAGATTATCGTCATCGGCTGACAGCACACCCGCAAAGGGGCCGTCGATGGTCAGCGTCAGATCATCCGCAGTCTCGAATGTCAGCACATCCCCGGTGCGGGCAAACACCACCAGACTTTCCAGATCATGAAAACCATCGGCACGTTTTTGCCCGACATGCAGAAACAGATTGATTTTCGCCGGCGCGAATTCGCGCACGGAATTGGTAACATCAGACACTTTGGATTACTCGCTCGCAGGAACGTCTTTGAGTTTGGTCAGGATCTTATTTTTTTCGGTAGCATCGGGGCCGAACGCCAGCGCGTGGTTCCACTGGAACCCGGCCTCCAGCTTGCGCCCCATCTTCCAATAGGCATCGCCAAGATGGTCGTTGATGGTGGCATCGCCCGGCTCTTGCTGCACCGCCAGCTCAAGTTTGCTGGTGGCATCGCCGAAACGACCAAGGCGGAAATAGGCCCAGCCGACACTGTCGGTGATGTAGCCATTATCGGGGGCCAGTTTATTGGCCTTTTCCAGCATCGCCATCGCCTGGGTGAGATTTTCGTGGCGGTCGACCCAGCTATAGCCAAGGAAATTCAGAATCTGCGGCTCTTCCGGATTCAGCTGCAAGGCCTGTTTCAGATCGGCTTCGGCTTCGGCCCAGTTCCCGGCGCTTTGGGCGGCGGTGGCGCGGGCATAATAGAGCATCCACTGCTTCTTGTCGGGTTTGCCCAACAGCGCAATGGCCTTGCCATAAACTTTGACCGCCTCGTCATTGTGTTCCATCTGGCGCAACAGATCGCCATAGCTGATCCAGATATCCAGATCGTTGGGATACAACGCGCTTAAAGCCCGGATCTGCTTCAGCGCCTCATCCGGCTTCTTGAGCAACACTTTGTCGGAAGCACTTTGCACCCCGGCCAGACGGTAATAGGCCGATGTCGGTTTCACCTCATCATAGACCGCAATCGCCGCCTCGTAATTCTCGACGGTTTCCAGACGGTCGGCCATCAGCAATTGCGCCAGTTCAAAATCAGGCCGCAAATACAGGGTCAGATGCAGAAACAGAATTGAAACATCGGCATTGGCATCATCGCTGAGCAGCGAGGCAATGCCGAGCAACGCCTCGGCAGCACCTTCCTGCGGGCTAGACACCAGCGCCTTGGGCTTGACCCCGGCGGCAAGCCGCGCCAGACCGGCCAGCGCCACCGGCTGGGCCGACGGATCGGCCTTCACCGTCTGATAAAGCTGTTCAGCTTCTTTGTGCTGACCGCTGCGTTCCAGAAACCGGCCATAGGCATCGACCAGACGCGGCGACGGCCCGGCGGTTTGCAGCGTTTTGCGATAGATCGCCGCCGCTTTTTCCGGATTACCCAGATAATCGGCCAGCAGCGCTTCGTTGAAACCGGCCGCGGCATCGGCGCCAATCTGTTTGTGCAACGCTTGCAGCAATTTTTCGGCAGCAGCGCCCTGCCCGTCGCCCGCCATGGCCCAGGCATCCAGCAGCTGCACACCATAGGCGGCCAGAATATCTTTGTTGGCCGAGCCGATTTCCGCACGGGCGCGGCTGTAATCCTGATCTTTCAGCGCCACCGAGGCCAGCACCAGATGGGCCATGCGCTGGGTCGGCTGCACCGCCACCAGTTTTTTCGCCAGCCGGGCACTATCGTCGATATTGCCCGACGCAGCGGCATAGAAGAAGGCGGAAGCCAGAAGCTGGCCATTATCCG
This sequence comes from Rhizomicrobium sp., assembly GCA_049693315.1. Lineage (GTDB taxonomy): Bacteria > Pseudomonadota > Alphaproteobacteria > Micropepsales > Micropepsaceae > Rhizomicrobium. The sequence goes on from JBAVPS010000447.1 coordinate 1,977, forward strand.
GGGTGCGCCTGAGGCAGGAGTCAAACAGCCGGGCAGCCGCGGGCAGATCATGATGGGCAGCGGCAAAGCGCGCGCCCAGATAATCACTGCAGCTGACCACAGGCACATCGGGCAAGGACGCAGGCAATGGCTCTTGCGGTTTAGCCCAGGCGGCGGTCCCTAATGCTCCAAGGCCCAGAAGGCCAGCGGTCACAATCGGCAAAACACGCAAATGAGGCGACTCCTTGAAGGTCGGGGCAATAATCCCGGGCCAATAATCCGCGCTTTTCGTATTTTCATCTATACCGGCAAAACGCGCACCAAGGGAAGTGACAGAGCGGGACAGATGCCACCCTCGTGGCAATATATTGATATATATTGAAAAAAAATCTAAAGCGCCGGGGCGGTCGGCCTGTTAAAGTGTCGGCACACTATCCCTTATCTGGTGTTTAAAATCGGGTTTCGTTCGATGCCGCAGGCCAATTCCTGGACTGATTCCTTCCCCGACGCACTGGCGGCGTTAAGCTGGCTGGTTGAAGCAGGCGCAGACGAAACCATTGGTGACGCACCGGTCGATTATTTTTCCTTGCCCGAAGCGGCCCCGCCCCCACCATTACGCCGCCCGGCCATGGCCCCGGCATCCCATGCGGCCAGCCCGAACC
>JBAVPS010000448.1:0-2961 GCA_049693315.1 Rhizomicrobium sp.
ATCTTTACCTCGGTGCTGCTGGCGTTTGCGCTTTTATCCTATGCCATTTTCATGGTGCCGGTGTTCACCCACACCATTGGTGTACCAACCTTTGTCTATAGTGGTCTGGCAGCGGCCGGGGTGTTCATGCTGTTCATGCTGGCGCTCAGGCTGCTTGGCAAGGTGCGCTGGCATTCGGTGCACTGGTCGGTGTTGCGTGGTGCGGGGGCTGTTTTCGCAGTCATTTACGGGCTTTATTTCGTCGGTCTGTTGCCGCCCTTGCCGCTGGCCATGCAAAAGGATGGCGTCTACACCGCTGTGCGCCGTTCCGGTTCGCTGTATTATGCCGTGGGCGAGCCGCAGAGCTGGAACCGCTGGTTTGGCGCTACCGACACGGTGCATCTGAAAAGTGGCGGCTCGGTCTATGTTTTCAGTGCTATTTTCGCCCCGATCAAGCTCAGTACCCGGGTCCAGCATGTCTGGCAGCATTATGAGCCGGATCAGGGCTGGGAGACGGTGCAAAGCCCAAGCTATCGCATCTTCGGCGGGCGCAAGAACGGCTATCGCGGCTATACCAAGCGGGTCGCGCCACGGGCCGGGCTGTGGCGGGTTGATGTTGAAACATCGGATGGCCGCCTGATCGGCCGGACCAAGTTCACCGTCGATTATGGCACACCGCCCCACGGGCTGATCACGACCGTGATCCGCTGATCTGGCGCGATCGGTCGCAAGGCTGCGGTGGTCTTGGCCTAAATTGGGCCTTTTTCTGGACGCACAAATGTCTTACATGTTGTCGCTGTGAAGTCGCACCGCACCATACCGTCACCCGACGGCACCCCGGAACCGGGCAGACCCGCCAGCATCTATGATGTGGCGCGCCGCGCCGGTGTGTCGATTAAGACCGTATCGCGGGTGGTCAATCGCCAGTCCAATGTCAGTGAAACGACACGGGCCCGCGTGATGGAGGCGGTTAAGGCGCTGTCCTATCGCCCCAACGTTTTCGCCCGGGGGCTGGCCAGCGAGCATTCCTTTTTGATCGGCTTGCTCTACGATAACCCGTCGGGCAGCTATATTCCCTCGGTGCAGATCGGCGTGGTCGAACGCTGCCGCGACGAAGGCTATCATCTGATCGTCGAACAGATGGACCCGCAGGACCCGAATCTGGAACAGGCGGTATATTCGCTGGTGCTGGAATCATCCCTGTACGGCGTAATTCTCACCCCGCCCTTGTGCGATATGCCTGCCGTGATCGAGGCCTTGCACCGTGCCCATACGCCGTTCGTGCGTATTGCCCCGGAAAAGCATTTGCCCGGCACGGCCGACGTCAAGATTGACGACCGCAAAGCGGCGTTTGATATGACCGCTTATCTGATCGGGCTGGGGCATCGCCGCATTGGTTTCATCAAAGGTAAGCCGGACCATGGTGCTGCCATGGCGCGCTTTGAAGGCTATCGTACGGCGCTGCAGCAGGCTGGAATTCCCTTTGTTGAAGAATTATGTGTGCAGGGCTTCTTCTCGTATCAGTCCGGCATGCAGGCGTGTGAAAAGCTGCTGACGCTGAAGAACCGTCCGACGGCGATCTTCGCCGCCAATGATGATATGGCCGCCGCCGTGCTGGCGACATCACAGCGTTTCGATCTCAAGGTTCCGCAGCAGCTTTCCGTGGCGGGCTTTGACGATTCTCTGGTCGGGCAAGTGGTGTGGCCACGTCTGACCACCTGCCGCCAGCCTTTGCGCGAAATGGCCAATACCGCGGTGTCGATTCTGGTGCAGCGGGCGCAGGCTGATGAGGCTGTCGAGCGTCGTCTCGATCACGAACTCATCGTGCGGGAATCGACCGCCCCGCCCCCCACCGAATAAGCCCGCAGCTCTCTGCCTCAGGATCTTTTCAACGTCGCGCTTTGCTGTGCGGCGTTGCCTGGCCGTTGCCGGTTCGGCGTGGTCGATTCTCGCTATCGGGCGCCCCGTGGTTTTGGGGGCTGTGCCTGAGATTGTTTCGGCCGTAATTGCCACCAAAAAGCCATAAATAGCTTTTGAGCATGTTCCTTCCACTCTAATAATACCACCATAGGTATTGTCTGATGTATGAGTTGTCGCAGGGTGTTGTGGCGTCTATTACGACATGTTTTCTAGTGTATTGTAGAGTACATTTAAGAAGATAGCGCTAACAATTTTGTCTGAATTGTATCATTATGAATATTTAAAAAGTTAATACGGTGATATTTCTTATGAACAGACAGTTTTGTTGTCAAAATGCTTGTTTATTTCTTGCATGATTTGTTGGTCGTACTGTTATGGCACTGTGGTGCATTACTAATTTTACTTACTAATTATTTAAAGTATTCGCGCGAAATTCCCTCGTGGTTGCAAAGGTCTATTGTCTGCAACCGATAGCGCTTTGCCTCATATATTAAGGTAAAGCATTTTTATCACATCAACTATTTCAAAATAATAACGAATAATGATTTGAAAAATTGCATTTTAATTAAAGGATTACAGTGAAACACCCTAAATATATGACAAATATACATTGATTAATCTGCAGTATTACTAGGTTCTGTGGCGCATCTGACACATTGTATAAAAAGTGTCTTACGCTGTCATCCGGCACGCACCGGTAGAATTATTTGGGTGTAATCTTCACGCACAACCTAAGAATGATGCCGGGAAACGCCGGCGCACCTAACGTAACAGGGAGTGCGTTACATGAAGTGCAAATCCAATCTCTATGCCTCTACTGCAATGGTAGCGGTTTTTGTCCTGGGTGGTGGGGCGGCCATGTTACAGGCTGCGGGTGCCCAGCAGATGGACCAAGTAGAAACGGTGGTCGTGACCGGCTTCCGGGAATCGCTGGCGAACGCTCTCGATAAAAAAGAGCATTCGAACCTCATCATGGAATCGGTGGCGCCTGAAGATATCGGCAAGATGCCCGATATGAACGTGGCCGAATCGCTGCAACGCCTGCCCGGCGTGCAGATCGAC
>JBAVPS010000449.1:0-5229 GCA_049693315.1 Rhizomicrobium sp.
GTTCGATGCTGTCGTTCCAGGGCGGTATTCGTGTGCCGTCCTACACCGCGTCGAAAAGTGGTGTGGCGGGGCTGACCCGCCTGTTCGCCAATGAATGGGCGTCGAAGAACATCAACATCAATGGTATCGCGCCGGGTTATATGGCGACCGATAACACCCAGGCCTTACGGGCGGACGAAGACCGCTCCAAGGAAATCCTTGGTCGTATTCCGGCCGGGCGCTGGGGTGTGCCAGCGGATGTCGGCGGAACGGCGGTGTTCCTGTCCTCTTCGGCGGCAGACTATCTCAATGGTGCCATCATTCCGGTCGATGGCGGCTGGCTGGCGCGTTAAGCGCGGGGCCTTCGTTTTTTGCTGATCCGGCCATAAAATCCCCCGGCGCCATTCGTGATGGTTGGGCGTCCCTGGGGTATAACCTATCGTTTCCAGACTGGTCGGGCCGCCCCAAGCGGTCCGGCTTTTTTTTTAGGCAAAAACTGACGACCAATTTCTTCTTAAGGTTGCTAAGTGTGTGTTTTCCTACACATATTCTGCTAAAAAGTGTGTTTGCGCAGGCTTTCACCTCTTGTTGCATGAAAGCGAACGTGTCACTTTAGTAAATATAAAAATAACCTGCCGACATATGACACCGGTGTCAATTGGTGGGAATGGGAAACGTCTAAATTGGCCGCTGGACTGTGGGGGCATCCCACCGTGGCGGCGAGGGAGGAATAATGTTGTTGCGTAAATCAGGCGTACACACGCATTTTTCGCGTTACTATATTGGTGTTTCCATGGTTGCGCTGTGCTCGGCTTTGAGCTGTGCATCCGCTGTCGCGCAGGATACTGAGACACTTGAAACAGTAACGGTAACCGGTTTTCGTGCCAGTCTGGAAAAGGCGCTCGATAACAAGCGCACGGCGCTAGATGCATCTGACTCAATTATGGCCGAGGACATCGCCAAATTCCCGGACCTCAATCTGTCCGAGTCTTTGCAGCGTATTCCGGGCGTCGCGCTGTCACGTGATGCGGGCGAAGGGCGACAGATTTCTGTGCGTGGTCTTGACCCGACGTTTTCCCGTGTGCGCATCAATGGCATGGAGGCACTGGCCACGACCGGTTCGTCCAGCACCGATGGTACAAATCGCGGCCGCTCGTTTGACTATAATATCTTCGCTTCAGAACTGTTTTCGTCGATTAATGTTCATAAGTCGAATGGCACTGAAGTTGAAGAAGGCTCGCTCGGCGCCACCATCGATCTGCATACGGCGCATCCTTTTGACCAGTCTGGTCCTGTGCTGACCGGGTCAGCCAATTTCGGTTATAACGATCTTGGTAAAAACATGAACCCGCGCTTTGCGCTGCTTGCTTCCAATGTCTTTCTGGGTGGTCGCTTGGGGGTTATGGCCACCGCGGCGTATACCATTCGTAATACGCTGGAAAACGGCTGGAGCACTGTGCGCTGGATGAATGACGGTACCGATGATGATGGTACCGGCACAACCACGACCCAGCAGTTCAAATCTGTGATGGGCGCAACATCGGGTGACGAATACGATACCGTTAATGCGGCCTATCATCCGCGGTTTCCGCGCTATGATGTGGTTAATAACCACGCCAAGCGTCTTGGTCTGACGGGGGCGATTCAATGGCAGCCCGATGATGCTACTTTATTCACCCTTGATGCGATGTTCGCCGACTATGCGGTGCAGCGCACGGAGAATTATCTGGAGGCCAATTCGTTCAGTCTGTCACAGGGCTGGAGCAATCTGGTCACCTATAAAAATTATTCTACCGGAACATCAACCAAAGCTACCGGAACCTCCACACAGACCGGTGGCGTGCGGGCCATTGCTGTTACGGATTATACCCTTGATACGACAACCAATAATCTGACGTCGATGACGGCCAACAATGTCGGTTTGCGTACGGAAGATTTCCTTGCCCATATTGATTCACGCTTTATGCAGGCAACGCTGGATGCCAGCCACACCTTTTCTGAAAACTGGAAGGTGCACGGTCTGATGGGGTGGTCGGAATCGCATATGCGCAATCCGGTTCAGACCACTATGACCTATGACTATGCCAATCCGGGGGCACAGGGCTTCAGCTATAGCTACAGTGGTTATAAAAATGCGCCTTATATCAATTACGGTAATGTCGATGTCACTTCGACCAGCGGGTGGTTCCTGTCACAGCTGCGTATGCGCGGTGACTTCAACTACAACTCTTTCCTCTCTGGTCAGGTCGACACCGAATATAAGACGCTCGACTGGCTGACGCTGAAAAGTGGTTTGAGCTTTAAAAATTACGGTTTCCGCACATCGCAGATCCAGCGTACTAACGGTACAACTTCGTCACAGGACTATGTTATTCCGTCGGATATGGGATCTGCTGATATTTCGCAGTATTCCAAGCTGGTGACGTTGCGGGGCTTAGATGTTCCGTCTGGTACCCCGACGCTTTGGATGGCGCCGGATATCAACAAATGGGCCGCCGCGTATGATATCTTCAATCAGAGCGCAGGCAATGGTGCCTATAAAATGGGGATTGAGCCATCCTTAAGCTCGAATGGTTCGGTGACGGAAAATGATTATGGCGGATGGGTTCAGGCTGACTGGGATTCTGCATTCTATGGCGTGCCGTTCCGCGGCAATGTTGGCGTACGCTATGCGCTTACCGAAACCGCAGCATCTGGTTATACCTATTTGAGCAGCGCTACCTCGGAAACAACCGTCAAGCAGACCTATCACGACATTCTGCCCGCGATGAATATGGTGCTGGAGCCCAGTGATACCTTCTTCATTCGCCTGAATGCGGCTTATGCCATGGCGCGTCCCGGTCTGACCAGCATGGTTCCCGGTGGGTCTGTCAGTATTTCGGGATCGAACCGCACGGCATCGGTGGGTAATCCGCACTTAAAGCCGTATCGCTCGAAAAATCTCGATCTGGCCTTCGAATGGTATTTCCACAAGGGTTCGATGTTGTCGATTGCAGGTTTTTACAAGCACATCGATTCTTTGGTGCAGTCGGTGAAATCCTATTCGACCTTTCAGAATAATTCGCTTGGTCTGCCGGATAGCATGGCGATTGCCGCCTGCGGCAGCGCCTATGGTGCGGGTTGCAATGAATACGATACGATATGGACGTTCTCGACCTCAAAAAATATGAAGGGTGCTCCGCTATATGGTTCGGAAATCAATCTGCAACAGCAGTTCGATTTCCTGCCGGCGCCGTTTGATAATATGGGCTTCCTGGGTAACGTTACGATGGTGCAGGCAACCCAGACTTACTACAATTCAGACGGCTCGGTTTATGCCACTGCCGATCTGACCGGCCTGTCGCGCACCAGTTATAATACCACGCTCTATTACGACGACACGGTGTTCCAGGCGCGTATCTCGGCTGCGTTCCGCAGCAAGTATATAGCCAGCATGAATCCGGGCAATCTGAACGATGCCCTGTATACGGACGGAACCATGAACATCGACTTCTCGTCGAGCTATAAGATCAGCGAAAGTGTCATGCTCACTCTGGAGGCCATCAATCTGACCAACCAGGCCAAAAACCAGTATGTCGATAGTTCGGGTAAGCGCAGCTATAACTGGCATCAGACCGGTCGTGAGCTGTTGGTTGGCTTCCGCTACGCCTACTGACCTACGTTTCGCTAGCACTATACTTTTGATTTTAAACGGCACCAGACGACAGTCTGGTGCCGTTTTGGTTTCGCGTTTCTCTGAATAGATATTTAATATCAATTAGTTGCCCTAAGGTGGGACGTTTTACATTCCGGTCGGTCGCTCTGTTGCATAAAAGACATCCCGTTTTCAGGGAATCATTTTATTTTAAACGTTTAGCTTGTGCAGTGCGGCGTTTTGTCGTTAACTTTAAGACATAGTAATGTCATCTAAAATGACACCGGTATCAAAACCGTATCAGGGAAGAATAACGCGTCATCGCAAATGGTTGGGGCGGCCTGTCGCCTCAGTTGCATGATCCGGGAGGAAAACGTGTTAACAACGGCAAAGCAATCCGCAGCTAAGCGGGATACAATTGGGCGGTGGCTGATTGGGGCGTCGGTAGTGGCGCTCGTCTCCGCATTTGGGGCAACTGCCGCACAGGCACAAGATTCTGACTCGCTGGAAACGGTCGTCGTTACCGGTTTCCGGGCCAGTCTCGAAAAAGCCCTCGATATGAAGCGCAATGCGCTCGATGCTTCGGACTCGATCATGGCCGAAGATATCGCCAAATTTCCGGATATGAACGTTTCGGAATCGCTGCAGCGCATTCCGGGCGTCAATATCACCCGTGAATCCGGCGAAGGTCGTCAGATCACGGTGCGCGGTCTGGGCTCGCAGTTTACCCGTGTCACCATCAACGGCATCGAAGCGATGGCAACGGTCGGCTCGCAGGACGTATCGACATCAGGCGGCGGTACCAACCGTAGCCGGTCGTTCGACTTCAACGTTTTTGCGGCGGATCTGTTCTCGAACCTGACGGTACACAAATCTGTTTCGGCCAATCTGGAGGAAGGCTCGCTCGGCGCCACCGTCGATATGCACACGGCCCATCCGTTTGACCATTCCGGCTTTGTCTTTACGGCTTCGGCGCAGGCGGGCTATCAGGAATATGCTGGCAGCACCAATCCACGTGTGGCCATGCTGGTCTCAAACACCTTCCTTGGCGGTCGTTTGGGTATTCTGGCGTCGGCGACCTATGGCACCACCAACACGCTTGAAGAAGGCACCAGTTCTGTCCGTTGGCAGAATGATACTAACACCAGTTCAACGGGGGCTTCTTCGTCTTCGTACCGTTTTTATTCGGTCAATGGTGCGACAAGCGGAACGGCCTTTACGGCCGCCAACCTCGCCTTCCGCCCGCGTTTCCCGCGTTATGATATCGTCTCTACCCATTCAAAACGCTTAGGTCTCACCGGTTCGGTGCAATGGCAGCCGCAGGACGGCACTCTGTTCACACTGGATGCGTTATTTGCTGATTTTTCCCAGGTGCGTAACGAATATTATCTCGAAGCCAATTCGATGAGTGTCTCTGGCACCGGTTCGGGTGGCTCCTACGTCGACAGCGACGATAGCAAGACCAATTATTATCGCTCGATCGGCCTCAATAATATGAAGCTGATTAATTTCGACGCTTCTACCGATCTGGCGAGTGAGACGGGCAAGAACAGTGTTGGTACCAGTACGACGTCGCTGATCCGGGCCGAGATCAATAATGTCGGCCTGCGTAACGA
>JBAVPS010000450.1:0-14711 GCA_049693315.1 Rhizomicrobium sp.
GAACGAAGACAGCTTCACCGTTTCCCCCTGCACCAGGGCAACGCACATCTCTTCCAGAATGTCTTCGACAATCTGAGCGGATTCATTACGCGAAATACCGACCGCCTGAAAAACGGCTTCGGTCAGATCGGCGCGTGTCAAAGTCGAACTTGGCATACTAAAGCCCCACGATTCCCCTATTGCTCGGACAAACCTATGCTGATCTAGGATTTGCCGTCAACATCAAAGGGATAGGGCTGCTTCAAAACGCGTCGTGTTACCAGCGTAACAAAGCCGATCCCCACGAGAAACCGCCGCCCATCGCTTCAAGAAGCAGCAAATCACCGGGTTTTACGCGCCCGTCGTTCACTGCCGTGGCCAAGGCCAGCGGCACCGATGCCGCGGACGTATTGCCCTGATGCGAGACCGTGACCACCACTTTGGCGGGGGGAATTGCGAGTTTTTTAGCAATTCCGTCCAAAATGCGCTGATTCGCCTGATGCGGCAGGAACCAGTCAACGTCCTGAACCGACAATCCGACCGCATCGGTCGCCGCCACCATCGAGGCAGAAATATTGCCCACGGCATGGCGGAAGACTTCTTTACCCTGCATGCGCAGATAGCCGGTCGAGCGCGAGGAAGACGGCCCGCCATCGACATAGAGCATGTCGTGCAGGCGGCCATCAGAATAGATTTTACTGGCCAGCACGCCACGGTCAGCGTTGGTACCGACACCTTCGCCGGTGGTGAGCACCAAAGCCCCCGCCCCGTCGCCGAACAGCACACAGGTGCCGCGGTCGTTCCAGTCGACCAGACGCGACATACAGTCGGCCCCGATCACCAGAGCATTTCGGGCGCTGCCACCGCGCAGCATGTTGTCGGCCACGGTCAGCGCAAAGACAAAGCCGGCGCAAACCGCCTGCACATCAAAGGCTGCCCCCTGGGTGATGCCCAGTTTGGCCTGCACAATAGTAGCCGTGGCGGGAAAGGTTTCGTCCGGCGTGGTGGTGGCACATATAATAAGGTCTATGTCCGCCGCCGAAAGGCCCGAAGCCGCAATGGCCTGCGCCGCCGCCTTGACCGCCAGATCCGAGGTACGCTCGTCATCAGCGGCGATATGGCGTTCGGTAATGCCGGTGCGGGTACGAATCCACTCGTCGCTCGTATCCATACGCGCGGCCAGATCGGCATTGGTGACGATTTTTTCCGGCAGATACCCGCCGCATCCCAGAGCAAGCGATCGAATCACGAAGTCTGCGCTCCCCGCGCAGGCAGGTTCATCCCTGCCCGATCGGCAACGATATGATTGAGAATGTCGCCTTTGACCAGATCAACGGCGACATCGATGGCGCTGGCAAAGCCAAACGCATCGGTTCCGCCGTGGCTTTTGACCACCAGACCGTTGAGGCCAAGGAAGACCCCGCCATTGGCAGCGCGCGGATTAAGCTTGCGCTTCATCGCATTCAGCGCCCCCGAAGCCAGCAATGCCCCGATCCGCGCCATCAGCGACCGGCGCAGCGCCGCCCGCAAAAAGCTCGAAATCATCTTGGCCGTGCCTTCGGCGGTTTTAATGGCGATATTGCCCGAGAAGCCGTCGGTCACCACGACATCGACCTTATGTTCGAAGATGTCGTTGCCTTCGACAAAGCCGTTAAACTCGATCGGCAGCGAGGCTTCACGCAGGATATGGGCAGCGGTTTTGACTTCGCTGTTGCCCTTAACCTCTTCCTCGCCGATGTTGAGTAAACCGACAGTGGGGCGCACCAGACCGAAAATCGCCCTGGCATACGCCTCGCCCATCACGGCAAAATCGACCAGCTGGTCGGCGGTGCAATCGACATTGGCACCAACGTCGAGAAACACGCACTGCCCCTGCTTGGTCGGCATCAGACAGGCAATAGCCGGACGGGAGATCCCTTCCAGCACACCGAGATGGTACATCGACATGGCCATCAGCGCACCGGTATTGCCCGCAGAAACCGCAACTGCGGCTTCCCCGTTCTTTACCGATTCGATGCTGTGCCACATGCTGGTGTCACGGCCACGGCGCAACGCCAGCGACGGCTTGTCTTCCATCTTCACACGACCAGGCGCATGGCGAATGGTGACACGCCCACTGAGCTTCGATTTGCGCTTAGCCACCAGTTCGGTCAGCTGTGCCTCATCGCCATGCAGAATAAAATCCACATTGGGATGGTGCTGCACTGCCCGAACCAGAGCAGAAACCACAACCGATGGGCCGGCATCGCCGCCCATCGCATCGATCGAAACAATCAATTTGCGGGCCACGCTATGCCTTGCCCTATTCTATACACGTGAAGACCTAAAGCACGTACGAAGACGATCAAGCCTTGGTGGACTTGGCGGTCTCGACCACGGCACGGCCATCATAAAAACCGCACGAGGGGCAAACATGATGGGGCAGCTTCGGCTCGCCACAATTCGGGCATTCGCCATACGTCGCCGCGGTCAGGCTGTGGTGCGAACGGCGCATATTACGCCGTGACGGCGACACTTTTCTTTTTGGAACCGCCATGGCGGAACGTCTCCTTCATACCAAAAACCGCAAAACCATCTTCTCCCGGCCAGGATAACCCCGGCCAAGCGGTTCGCGGTAAAACGAGGGCGGAGTGAACAGGAAACCGGCGCGGGATTCAAGCAGGAAGTTTTAAGACGGGTCAGCTTTTTTTAACTGGGCCAAAACGGCAAAGGGATTATCAGGGTTTACCCCCCCCTCACCCGACACCGCACCCGGCACAGTGTAACCAGCGTCCACTTTGCGTGGGTATGGGTCAATATTGAGCGAAAACTCCTCCAGCAGAGGCGCACAATAATCATACTGCATAGTGTCAATTGTATCGGGAACATCATCATCCCCGGCCGATAAAGTTAATTCCCCACCGGTTTCAATGGGACGGTCAGCATAGTGCAGCTCGCGCCGCACCGACACCGCGATCTTGGTCACCATCGGCTCCAGCGAGACAACGCAGCGTTGCTCAATCTTTGCCTTCAGATCAGCTTGCAGGGCAAAGCGCTGGTTCGATAATTTGCGCAAATTCACCTTGGCCGTGAAACTGTGCACGCTAACCAGGTCAGCCCACTCAGCCAGCCGAATCAATTCCTCGGGTTCGGCGACAAAATCGATGTCACTGCCCGCCATGGTCAGGTCGGACAGATTGATAAGCCGGCACACCGGCGCGAGGTCGTCTTTTTGCTGATCCATAATTCAACCCAAATATTACAATAACTTACTGCACGTTCTTCATTTACTGCATGTGCAGACTGCATCCGATGCGGCCTTAAAACACATTACGGGGTGAGCGGGCCGAAATCCAGCGCATCGGCAGGCGGCAACCACAGCGCCAGTTGCTTGCGCAGTGCCAGGCAGTACCGCGCCAATCTTTCGACCGGCGCGTCAGCCGCGCCGCGATACAGGTTGCGCCGCAGCGCATCCCGCCAGCCAGCGCCATCACGCAGCGTAGCATAGCCTTGCAAGCGTCCATAAAAAGCGCTGGCCAAGCCTTTGATATTTTTGAAGATACCACCATCGCCAGTGCCGGATTCCCGCATCACCGCTTCGAAATCGGCAAAGATGCGATCGATCAGCGCCTGAGCCAGCGCCGCCTGCCCGGCCTCGCCGAGCCGCTCCAGTACCAGAAAAGCATGCAGCGCCAACATGTCGAACCGGCCGTCGGCCGTGTCGGCCACCCGTAATTCGGTATAAAAAACCGGCAGACGGGCCTGATGGATCAGGCCGTCATAGAGTTTTTCGGCAGCCTGCTGAAGCGCTGCGCGGTGTATCCTTTTGTCCCGCCAAAACATTCTGATATGCTTTTAAGCCTTTCACGGTTACAGAAACTGCGTGCCTTATACCGGAACATCTTGCAACCGGGCGCAGGCAAGGTTAGCACACTGAATGGACGAACCGGTCAAGGGTCACCGTATGAAAAAAATCGTGCTTTGCGCCGCCTTGCTGGTCTTGGCGAACTGTACCCCCGTCATCAGCCATCGCGGTTACCTCGAAGACCCGAACACCGAGGCGTATATCGCCACCGGTACGGATACCAAGGCAACCATTGAATCCAAGCTCGGCGATCCGTCGATGCAGGCAACCTTTGGTAATGATGCCTGGTACTATGTCTCGACCACCGAGAAGAAGGTCGCCTTCTTCGACACCCTTGTGCTGTCGCGCAAGATCCTCGCGGTCTATTTCGACGCCGACGGCAAGGTGGTCGATATGAAGCATTACGGGCTACAGGATGGCCACGTCTTCGCCTTTGAAGCGCGCCAGACACCGACACGCGGCCGCGAGATCACCTTCCTGCAGCAGCTGTTCAACGCCACACCGGGTATGCCGGGCACCATGAGTCAGGAACAAAATCCTGGCGGCGGCGGCGGCCCGCAGCATTAAGCCCAATCCGGCTTATCAGGTATCTGAGGCGGCGAAGCGATTCGCCGCCTTTAATTTTTGCAGCTCCAAAGGGCTGCCCTGGCAGCATCCCGCGCTAATACATTGTCCGACAAGCACTATTGCGCAGATATGTCGCATCCCACCCGGGGCGGCATGCTTAAACTTTACGCAGCGGCCACTTTTCTTCCCTGCCCAACTACTGCATAATAATTGCGCACAAACCGCACGCAGAAGCACAATTATTCAACAACACACAGCTTCTGACACCGAAAAGACGATACAGTTTCAACAAAAATGACACTGTGCCGCCGACGGTCAAGTTGTGCCTGCTTCAAACATAGCCCTAAGACCTGCATACACCTGTACATGCACATACCCGCAAAACAATCCGAAATTGTTTCATTTCGTGCCTGATTTCGTACAATGCAGGCACCAAAGGGTGCATGTATGCTTAATTTTATTAACCGTAAGCTTTCCATTCGTTTCCGCCTGGCGCTGATTTCAGGTCTATTCTTCCTTTCCGCCATCGTCAGCACGGGCCTGCTGGCCAAATACGGGCTGGAAAATATCGACTTTGCCCGCAAAGAAAGATCAGGAACGGCCTACAACCATCTGATCTGGCAGGCATTACAGCAAGGCACGGTCATCCCGGATCATGCGGCTTACGATGCCCGCTTTGCCACCGGCGCGGCCTATGCCGCCTTCGCCGGTGTCAGCGACCCTGCGGCGCGCAGCGCGGCGGCCGGTCAGCTGATCGCCGCGGTGGCGGATGCTTCCAACCTCACCCTCGACCCCGATCTGGACAGCTACTACGCCATGGATGTGGTCACGGTGAAGCTGCCCACCCTGTTGCAGGATGCGCTGGCGCTGGATACGGCATTGAAACTGCCAGTCAGTGATCCGACCCGCCCGGCCCGCATCGCCCGGGTGCTGGGCCGCTACGAACAATCGGCTCGGGGCGCGCTGCAATCGCTCGACAGCAGCATGCATAATAACCCTGTCACGGCGGCAACGCTCAAAGCCGCGCGGGACCGGCTGGCGGCAGCCATCGCGGCCCAAAGCCGGGCGGCGGAAGCTGACATCAACGGTGGCGCAGGCGACGTCCCCTTAAGCGGGCTTACCGGCGCGATTGATGCAAGCTGGGGCGCGACCAACCGCGAACTGGCCCGCCTGCTCGATGCCCGCATCGACAAACTGACCGGGCGGCTTGCCACCTTTTTGATTCTGACCGGGCTGATCACCCTGTTGGGGCTGGGTCTGACCGCCATCATCACCTTTGGTCTGGCGCGCCGCTTCCGGCTGTTGGGTGACGCGATGCAGCGCATCCATCACGGCGACAAGGCCGTCGATGTGCCCTACCGCGATGATGTCAACGAAACCGGCCAGATCGCCGAAACGCTCGAGAACATGAAGCAGAACCTGTACGAGCGCGAGGAAATCGCCCGCCAGCGTCAGGCCGACCGCCACGCCGCCGAGGAAGAGCGCCGTCAGGCCGAGGCCGAACTGCTCACCCGCAACCGTGCGCTGGTGGTGGAAACCTTCGGTGCCGGGATTCGGGCGCTGGCCGATGATGATTTCACCTATCGGCTGTCTGCCGACGGTCTGCCGGAGGCTTATCTGGGCCTGCAGGAGGATTTCAATCGCGCCATCGCTAAGTTCGAGCAGAACAAACGTGATCGCGAAGCGGTCATCCGCCAGCGCAGCAAGGAACGGCTTGCCGCCACCGAGGCCAAACGCTGGGCCCATGTTCAGCGCCGCTCGATGGAAGTGGTGATGGCCTATTTCAGTCAGGGCATGAAAGCGCTGGCGGCGCGGGACCTCAGCGTGCGGCTGAACCGCGACCTGCCCGACGCCTATATGCAGTTGCAGAGCGACTTCAACACCGCGCTGGAGCATCTGTCCGATGCGATGGGCGAGATCGACGGGGCCACCAGCGACATATCTTCCTCCTCGAGCCAGCTTCACAAGGCGGCGGACGAAATGGCAGTGCGCACCGAAAAACAGGCCGCCGCGCTGGAAGAAACCGCCGCCGCGGTCGAACAGATCACCGCCACGGTGGGCCGTTCGGCCCAAAGCGCCCATCAGGCCAACCTGAAGGCCGAAAGCGCCAAACAGGATGCCGAGCGCAGCAAAGCCGTCACCGCCAGCATGAACCAGGCCATGCAACGCATTGCCACCGCATCAAGCGAGATTACCCAGATCATCGGCGTGATTGACGAGATCGCCTTTCAGACCAACCTGCTGGCGCTGAATGCCGGGGTCGAGGCGGCACGGGCGGGCGAAGCCGGACGGGGCTTTGCCGTTGTCGCCTCCGAAGTGCGGGCGCTGGCCGGACGTTCGGCGGAAGCGGCCAAACAGATCAAAGCGCTGATTAAAACCAGCGAGACCGAGGTTGGCGGCGGGGTCAAGCTGGTCGAGGAAAGCAGCACCGTGCTGATGCACATCGCCGCCGATATCGACGAAATCCACAGCCTGATGAGCGAGATCGCCGCCACCCAGAACGAACAGGCCACCGCCCTTGGCGAGGTCAACAGCACGGTGACCGAAATGGATCAGGCCACCCAGCAGAACGCCGCCATGGCTGCCGAAAGCACATCGGCCAGCAAACTGATGGCCGACGGGGCGCAGGATCTGGCCCGGCTGACCGGCCAGTTCAAACTGGCAGCAGGTGGAGCGTAACCCAGCTTGACAATATAGAGCCAACCGGCTCTGAACCTTCTTGTCCGAGGTGCCAGTCTGCAAGGACTGGAGAATAGGGAACTGCGGCCGGTGCGAACCGGGCCGCGACTGCCCCCGCAACTGTGAGCGGCGAGCGCAACCAAAAACGGCCACTGGATCGGATGATCCGGGAAGGCCGGTTGTCGCCCAGACCCGCCAGTCAGGAGACCTGCCCGGATGTTCACCTGTTCCTGGTGCGGGGCGCGCCATGAAAACGGTCCATTACCGTAAAGGTGACGACAGCGCGGACCGGTTTGACCGGCCCAGTTTTCACGTCCGGCAGAAGCCCGCTTCGGCCGGTGACAAGGAACGTCGTCATGACAGACAGTCAGAAAATTTTGCAGCCCCCTTTCCGCGCCGACCATGTTGGCAGCCTGTTGCGCCCCAGTGCCATTACCCAGGCCCGCACCGCCTGCATCACAGGCGAGGCGCTGCACGATATTGAAGATCGCGAGATCCCTGCCCTGATCCGCATGCAGGAAGACGCCGGCCTGAAGGCCGTAACCGACGGCGAAGCCCGCCGCGCCTTCTGGCATTATGATTTCATGGCTATGCTGGACGGTTTAGAACTGGTCCGGCGCGAGGACGAAGGCATTGCCTTCAAAGACCATCACCTGCCGCCGGTTTACCCGCGCATTACCGGGCCGCTGGATTTTCCCGCCGATCACCCGATGCTCGAACATTACCGCTTTGTGGCCGCCCACACCAAGGTGATGCCGAAGATTTCGATTCCCGGCCCGTCCTGTGTGCATTTCCGCGTCACCAGCGACAACATTGCGTACGCCCCCTATCGCGATCCGGCGGTATTTTTCGATGCCATTGCGCAAACCTATCGCAAGGCGGTGCAGGCATTTTATGCGGCCGGGTGCCGTTATCTGCAGCTGGATGACATTTTCTTTGCCTATCTCGGCGATCCCAAACACCGCGCCGATCGTCAGGCGCAGGGGCAGAACCCCGACTGGCTGATCGGCCGCTATGCCTGGATGCTTGAACAAGCCATCAAAGATCGTCCGGCTGATATGATAATCGGTATGCATATGTGCCGGGGGAATTTCCGCTCGACCTATGCCGCCGAAGGTGGCTATGACGCGGCGGCGGATGCCATTTTCAACCAGACCAGCGTCGACATCTATTTCATGGAATATGACAGCGAACGCGCTGGCGGTCTTGAGCCGCTGCGGCTGTTACCAAAGGGAAAGAAGCGCGTGCTGCCCGGCTTTATCACCACCAAAACGCCCGCGCTGGAAAGCCTTGATGCCATCCGCGCCAAGTTCGACCAGGCGGCGAAGTTTGTCGATATGGATCAGCTTGGCATTGCGCCGCAATGCGGCTTTGCCTCGACCGAGCATGGCAACGCCCTCAGCGTTGATGATCAGCGCCGCAAACTCGAACTGGTGGTCAAAGTCGCCGAAACGGTGTGGGGCGAAGTCTGACTACCGGGCAGTGGGGGGCGGTGATGCCGTCCCCTTTTTCCGCATCCCCACGGGCCATCCGTCTTTCAGACGGACCTTCACAATCCGGCCAGTCTGGCCGCCTCGCCCACCACGGTTTCAAACATATCGACCGTCAGCACACCGGTGTTGGTGTTGTAGCGCGAGCAGTGATAGCTCGAAATCAGTGTCTGCGCGCCAATCTCATAGGCCACCCCATGCTTGAAGGGGTGCTCGGCTTTGCGGACTTTGAGCACGTCGCACACGCTGTCATGGGCGATCTTGCCCAACGCCAGAATCACTTTGAGCTTTTTCATCGCCGCAATCTCCTCCACCAGAAACGGGCGGCAGGTACGGATTTCGATCGGCAGCGGTTTATTCTCGGGCGGCACACAACGCACCGCATTGGCGATGCAGACCCCTTTGAGGCTTAAGCCATCATCGGGGCGGCGGTCATAAGTGCCACGGGCCAGCTTGAATTTCAGCAAAGTGGCAAACAGCAGATCCCCGGCATAATCGCCGGTGAAGGGCCGCCCGGTACGGTTGGCCCCATTCAGGCCGGGGGCCAGCCCCACCACCAGCAATTTGGCATCCAGCCCGCCAAAGCGCGGCACCGGCGCGTTGAAATGGTCCGGCAGGCGGTTGCGGTTCATTTTGCGAAAATCCGCCAGCCGCGGACAAAGCCTGCAGTTCAGGGCGGGTTCGGAGGGGGTTGCTGCGCACATGGGGGCTTCATAAAGCAGCCTGCCGTCAGGGCGAAGCGTTTTCGCATAGCCCCAACATAAAAACGGCCCCCACCAATGGCGGAAGCCGCTTTTACACGCCGAAAAATCTTTTGTGCCCCAAATCAGCACTTACAGATTGGCGGCAGCAAAATCCCAGTTCACCAGATGGTCGAGATAGGTTTTGACAAAATCGGCCCGGCGATTCTGATAATCCAGATAATAGGCATGTTCCCACACGTCGATGGTAACCAGCGGCTTCAGCCCACGGGCAATCGGCGTATCGGCATTACCGGTCGCCAGAATCTTGAGCTTACCAGCCTCTTCCACCAGCCAGGCCCAGCCACTGCCGAACTGACCAATCGCAGCGGCGGTAAAGGCCTGGGTAAAGGCATCATAGCTGCCGAAATCCCGGTCAATCAGTTTGGCCAATTCACCCGACGGCGCACCGCCGCCATTGGGCTTCAGCGAATTCCAGAAAAACGTATGGTTCCAGACCTGCGCGGCATTGTTGAACAACGCCGTCTGCTTTTCGCCATAGGCCGCGGTAATGATCTCTTCCAGCGTCTTATTTTCCAACGGACCACCGGCAATCAGCTTGTTGGTGGTGTTGACGTAATTGGCGTGATGCTTGTCGTGATGAAATTCCAGGGTCTGGGCGCTGATATGCGGTGCCAGTGTGTCCTTCTTATAGGGCAGTTCGGGCAATTCGATAGCCATTCTCATCTCCGTTTATGTATTTTCTGCGGTTTTACACGCCGCTTCGTATTTGTAGTTATTCTAAATACAAACAGAATCCCAACGCAACCCGGTCGGATAAAAAAACAAGCCGGCTGGCCGATACCACGTATCACAACCAACCGGCTCTTATGGATTATACTACAGCATTATGTCAGTCTGCCCAAGCCTCCTGCATCCGTGCCCGTTTGACGGCCGGGATACGCCGGCCAGCTTCGGCCCGCGCCCCCACGGATGCCAGACGCCCAGCCATCGCACCCAGCTTGCGCTCGGCCGCCTCAAAAACATCCCGCAGCGCACTATGGGCATTTTCGTGCGAATGCAGACCACTGCACGCCCCCTTGGTGGCGATTTTGCGCCCTTCGGCCATCACTTCCAGACCAATTGTGAACGACTTGCCTTTGAGCGAGATCCTGCGTGGGGCCGAGATGGTCACCTTGCAGCTTTCAATGCGGGCATATTTGCGCCCCAGCTTGGCCGCATAGTGCAAGGCATCGGCCTGCACGGTCGGCGAATTTTCGGTACTGCGGAACACCACCGAAACCGGCATGGCGGGCAGGATCGCCTCCTGAGATTTTTTCGGCAGTGGTTTGGCTGCACTCAGCAGCATCACCGAAAGCTTGTTCCACAATTGGTCCGTCGGCAGATTGGTCAGCGTCTTGGGGATTTCATGGACCAGTTTGTTCAGTACACGGGCCGAAAGCACCTCGCGCAGCTCACCCAGCGAACGCGGCGGTGCCGCCAGTATCAGACGGGAGTAATCCTTTTGAGCCGCCGCGGCATCCAGACGGCCGGCAATTTCATGGATGAAATCGTGTTTTTCCAGCTTGCGTGCGTTGAGACGCGGCTCGACCACGCCACGCGCCATGCCGGTGGCAAAGCTGCGACCCGGTTTAGCCACCACGCGCGGCGTTGCCGCCAGCGGTTCGGCGATTTCCTCGAACACCTGCCCATCCTCGCTCTGACGTAACGCGAAGAAGCGCGCCTGCGCACCGTCCAGAACGACGATCCAGGTGGGGAGGGTTTTGGCTGCCATGATGATTCTCCTGCTCAATGACGAGGAGCGGCCCGAAGCCGGGCCACCGCCGCCGAAGACCAAAGACAAAACACAGTGTTTGGAAGGTATAGCCGATGCGCCCTAAACGCATGGCCTGCATATAGCCAGAGATGTGAGGATATTGCGCGGCCCTGAAAGCCGCCCTGATCAGGGGGCTTGTTTCACTGCAAGGCCGGGCAAGAGCAACATGCATATTTAAAATATGGGAGTCTTATGGCGTTCTGGCAAGAGGCATTCGTGGTTATACTAAAGCGTTCTTACGATGAGCCCATACGCGTCATACGTGCACACATTAATCGGCTTTTTCACGTAAAAAGATAAGGATCTGGCAACCATCCCGTAAATGTGGGTGGCGCCGCCCTGAAGCCCGTGGCATTTTCAAGCCATTCCCGTCCGTCTACGACAGAAGGATTTTAAGACGTGATCAGACACACACTGGCAGTGGGGCCATTCGTCCTGGGGGCTGCCACATTACTCATGCTGAGCGGGCCGGCGTTTGCCGACGAAGGCATGTGGACTTTTGACAATTTTCCGGCCCAGGCCGTCAAAGCCAAATACGGCGTTACCATCGACCAGAAATGGCTCGATCGTATTCGCGGGGCCTCGGCCCGGCTATCGACCGGCTGCTCGGCCTCGGTGGTTAGCAAGGACGGGTTGGTGCTGACCAACCATCATTGCGTGCGCAGCTGCGCCCAGAACCTGTCGACCGGTAAAACCGATTATATCAAAGACGGTTTCTTTGCCGGCGACCGCAAGAATGAGAAAATGTGCCCCGGCATGCAGGCGGAGATTCTGAATAAGATCGACGATGTTACGGCCCGCGTGAACAAGGCCTCGGCCGGTAAAAAGGGCCAGGAATACGTCAAGGCGCGCGATGCGGCGATTGCCGCGGCGGAACAAAGCGGTTGCGCCGGGCGCGAGGACAAGTTCCGTTGTCAGGTCATCACCCTGTATCAGGGGGGCGAATACAAGCTTTACACCTATCGCAAATATTCCGACGTGCGTCTGGTGGCGGCCCCCGAAATGCAGACCGCGTTCTTCGGCGGCGACCCTGACAATTTCAACTTCCCGCGCTATGACCTCGATTTCTCGTTCGTGCGGCTTTACGAAAACGGCAAGCCGGTTGCCACCCCCGATCATCTGACCTGGCGCGTGGCCGCCCCCAAGGCGGGCGAGCCGGTGTTTATTGCGGGTAATCCCGGTTCGACCGAACGGCTACTGACCGCCGCCGATCTCGAATATTTACGCGATTATTCGCTGCCCGGCACACTTATTCAGTATTCCGAGCTGCGCGGTCGCCTGATCCGCTTTGGTGAAGAAAGTGCCGAGAATGCGCGTATTGCCGACAGCCTGCTGTTCGGCATTGAAAACAGCTTTAAAGCCTTGTCGGGCCATGAAGCCGCGCTGGTCACCCCCGGCATGGTCGAAGCCAAAGCCAAGGCCGATGCGGAACTGCGCTCTAAGGTGATGGCCGATCCGAAGCTGGCGCACGAGATCGGTGATCCGTGGGCAGACATTGTCGCGCTGGCACCCGAACGCAAAGCCATCCGCCTGCCCTATGGCTTCCTCGAAGCCCGCGCCGGTATGGCCTCCAGCCTGTTCTCTTATGCCCGCACTTTGGTGCGCGCTGCCGAAGAACGTGGCAAACCCAACGCCGACCGCCTGCCCGAATATGGCGACAGCCGTCTGCCGCTGGTGCAGAAAAACATCCTGGATGCCAAGCCGGTCTATCCCGAGCTGGAAAAGCTGGCGCTGGAATTCTGGCTGACTAAGCTGCGTGAAAACCTGACCGCCGATGCTGAAGGCACCAAGGTATTTCTGGGCAAGGAATCCCCCGAAGGTCTGGCGGCGAAACTGGCGACCTCCAAGCTGGCGGACCCGACCTATCGTAAGGCACTGTGGGATGGCGGACTGAAGGCGATCAAGGCGTCGGATGACCCGATGATCCGCTTTGTGCTGGCCACCGATGCCACCAGCCGCGCCGTGCGTAAGGAGTTTGAGGAAAAGATCGACGGCCCGCTCGACCGCGCCAACGAACGCATCGCCAAGGCGCGTTTTGCGGTTTATGGCAACAGCCTCTATCCCGATGCCACCTTCAGCCTGCGCCTGTCTTACGGCAAGGTTGCCGGCTGGAAGGAAAACGGCAAGGACGTCGCCCCCTTCACCTATTTCAGCGGTCTGTGGCAGCGCGCCACCGATGCGTCGCCCTTTGATCTGGCGCCGCGTTGGCAGAAGGCCAAGGGTAAGCTGAACGATGCCACGGTGTTTGACTTCGCCACCACCAACGACATCATCGGCGGCAATTCAGGCTCGCCGGCGATTTCGGCCGAAGGTGAAGTGATCGGTGCGGTCTTCGACGGCAACATCCATAGCCTGGGCGGTGCGTTCTTCTTCGACGAACGCGATAACCGCGCGGTTGTGGCCTCCACCGCCGCCATTACCGAAGCCCTGGAAAAGGTCTATGGCCAGCCCGAACTGGTCAAAGAACTGCTGGCGAAATAAGCCAGAACAACTGGTTGAAATGCAAAACGCCCCCGGAAACGGGGGCGTTTTGGTATCTGCAGTGAAGGCAGAACTTACAATGCGTGGGCTTTGAGCTGTTCGCTGTAACGATCCAGCGGCGTGGTGATCCAGGCGCGGCCCTTCATATGGGGCACACGGCGGATATCCATCACCTGTGACAGGTGGCGCAGATAATAGACCTCCTCCTTGCTCTGGGGCAGGAAGTCGGCAAATTCCTTTTTGGCATCCTCGAAATCGGCATCCGACACCGCTTCGTTGAAGCCGGTCTTCCACACCGAATCCTTCGGCTTGGCATCCAGCCCGCACCCATCATCAAAGGGCATTTTCGAGCGATCCCGGATACTTTTGGGCAGTTCATCCGGATACAGATCATACAGCGCGCGCAGCGGCACCTTGCCATAACGCACCCCATCTGCCACCCGCACCAGTGCAGACGCATCCAGCGACAGCGCATAAGACGCCACCGCCGGGTCGAGGAACGGCACACGGGTTTCCAGCTGATAGTGCATCGAGCAGCGATCGACCCGTTGCAGGCAAACACGGTTCATCATCTCGATGGTTTCGGCACGCACCGGGCGACCGGCCTCGTTACCATCGAGAAAACTCAGCTCCAGCGGGGCGTAACCGCAAAACAACTCGTCCGCCCCCTCCCCACACAAAGCGATGCGCAGACCATCGGCATGCATCTGCTCCGCCACCGCCAGCGTGCTGACCGCACTGCGGATCAGATTAGGCTCGAACGATTCTGCGGCGGCCAGCGCCTCGGGAATGCGGGCGAACATCGCCGCCGGGTCGAGCGGCACAACACGTAAGTCATAGCCGTTCATCTCGGCATATTCGGCAGCAAAGGGGTAATCCGGTGCGGTCTCGTTACCAGCAAAATACCCCGGTGCCCTGGGGTAAAGCCGGTGGGCGTAATGGGCGATCAGGGTGCTGTCGATGCCGCCGCTGAAGAAGGTGGCAAAGGGCAGATCGCTGGGCAGATGCGAGGCCACCGCCTCAGCCAGCCGCGTATCAAGCAGTTTGGCATCGCCGGTTTTCCACGGCAGGCTGGACGGTTTGATCATCGAATTACCGCGGACGCAGGCCTTGCGCGTCAGCACATAGCCCGGCGGCAGCATCATCACATCGGC
>JBAVPS010000451.1:0-3393 GCA_049693315.1 Rhizomicrobium sp.
GAAATCTGGTGGCCGGGATGCAGGGCATAAAGGTGCGAGGTGTGACGGTGGTCATCCCTGGCATCATCCCAGTCTTCTTTCCATTCCTGCAACTGGCCCCAGGAGCCGACTTTTAAGCCCGGATCTAGTGCAGCCTGCGCCGCCAGAATCTTAGCGCGGAAATCTTTGTCGCCGACAATGGCGGCGGCTTCAGCCACATCGGTGAACAGGCCATAAACCACCTGCTGCGCCATCGCCGCCCCGTTGGAGAAGGGACCATGCTCGGGCGAATAGCTCGGCGAGACCACCAGCGAACCATCGCGCGGATCGGGGACCAGCGCCTCAAGCCACAGCTCGGCGGCTTCCTTCATCACCGGATAGGCGCGGGTCTTCAGGAAGGCCTCGTCTTTGCTGTAGCGGTAATGGTCGTAATATTGCGACGCCAGCCAGGCCCCGGCTTCGGGCTGCCAGAACGCCGTCGGCCACGAAATCAGCCCAGTCTGGCCCCAGATGTTGGTTTTCAGAAATAACGTCCAGCCCTTGGTGCCCATCACCCGTTCGGCCGCCACCCGGCCCGGCACCACCAGACTATCGACAAAATCGTAGAACGGCACCGCGGTCTCGGCCAGATTGGCCTGATCGGCGGGCCAGTAATTCATCTGGATGTTGATATTGACGTGATAGTCGTCGCTCCACGGCGGCGTGTTAGAATGGTTCCAGACGCCCTGCAAATTGGCTGGCAGCGACCCGGCCCGTGACGAGGCGATCAGCAGATAACGGCCATACTGGAAAAACAGCGCTTCGACGGCGCGGGCTTCGGCACCATTGTTGTTCTGCTTGTAATCGGCCAGCGCCTTGTCGGTCGGCACATCGGGCATCGCCTGACCGATATTCAGATGCATCCGGTCAAACAGCGCGCCATAGTCTTTTTCATGGCGGGCCAGCAGCACGTCATAGCTTTTGGCCGCCGCCTGATCGAGCGCAGCCGTCAGCCCGGCATGGGGATCGGCCCCGCGATACTCCGGGTAATGCACCGCGTAATTCGTCCCGGCTTTAAGAATCACGATCACTGCGTTGGCGCCGCTGACCGTCACCGCGCCGTCCGCGTCCTGACGCGAGCCCCCCTGATTGAGCACTTGTGCGGCGGCTTCATATTTCAGGCCATTGTCTTTGAGCGCCCCCGTCACGGTGAGACGCCCGCCACGGGCCATGGCCTTCACGCTGCGATTGTCGGGGATGGCAAAATCCGCTTTGAACGAAATCTGCCCCGGTTTATCCGCTTCCAGTTTGATGACGATGACGCCATCTGGATAAGAGGCAAAATAACTCCGCCGGTACTGGACGCCACCGACACGATATTCCACCCGCGCCACGGCCTTGCCGATATCCAGACTGCGCCGGTAGCCGGTCACCTGTGTGGACGGATCGGCAAAGTGCAGCATCAGGCTGCCGAAATTCTGATAATCGCCCGGGCTTTTTTCATCCTGCCCCAGCATCCTGGCGGCGACTTCGGGGGCCAGCTTAGGGTCTTTGGCCAATAGCGCACGCACATCGGCCAGCGCCTTGGTCGTGGGCTTATCTGGCAGGCTGCCATTATAGCCGCCCACCGCACCGGGGCCGCCGGTCCACAGCGTCTTTTCATTGAATTGAATTTCATCGGTTGCAACCTGACCGGTCACCACCGCACCCATCGCGCCGTTACCAATGGGCAGCCCCTGCTGCTCCCAATCGGCGGCGGGGGCCGAATACCACAGGCTCAGGGCATCGGTGCCCCAGGCCGGGACCATCGCGGCCCCAAAAGCGGCACAGCAAAGCATCGCCGATAAACCAAGCCAGCGGCTTTTTTGCTGGTTTTGCCGCTTTTGCTGACCTGCGCGTTCCATTTTTGTGCGTTCCATCATTTTTGCGTGTGGGATTTGTCTAATCGTAAGGCGACTTATATGATCAATGATAACGCTATCACCAAAGCAATAAAAGCGGGGAGGAAATGCATGTCACCCTTACGGCCTTTGCCGGGGGCGGCGGATGCGCCCCGTTCTGCCAGCGTAGACTTTGGTACTGACGGAGGCTTACGCCATGAAAATTTCCGCGCTTAAGAGCGGCGCCGCACTGATCTGCACCTTAGGGCTTACCGCCCTGATGCCTTGCCCCGGCTTTGCTGCGGCAACCGCTACCGCCCCTTCCGCGGCGCAGGCACATTATGTCTGGCACAATGTCAAAATCGGCGGCGGCGGTTATGTCCCCGCCATTCTCTACAGCCCGGTGCAACAGGGCCTCGCCTTTCTGCGCTCGGATATGGGCGGGGTTTATCGCTGGGATGCGGCGGCGCAAAGCTGGATCGGCCTGCAGGATGGCGACCCGGAATGGAATCTTCGCGGCGTTGAAAGCGTCGCGCTCGATCCGAAGGACGCCAACACGCTCTATGCCGCGGTCGGTACCTATCGCCGCCTGCCCGCCGCAATCATCCGCAGCCACGATCTGGGCAAAAGCTGGCAGATCACCCGCGTGCCGTTCCGCATGGGCGGCAATGAAGAAGGCCGCGGCATGGGCGAGCGGCTCGCCATTGATCCCAATAATACCTCCACGCTCTATTTCGGCTCGCGCTATGACGGCTTGCAGGTCAGCACCGACAAGGGTGCGTCCTGGCACAAGGTGGAAAGCTTCCCGCTTAAAGGGCTTGGCACACCGCCCGCCGATGCGCGGCCCCATGGCGGTTTAAGCTTTGTGCTGTTCGATCCCAAAAGCGGCCATGATGGTGCGGGCTCCCAGACCATCTATGTCGGCAATGCCGATCCCGGCCCGCATCACCTTTATGTCAGCCATGATGGCGGCAAAAGCTGGGCGGCAGTGGATGGCGGCCCGGCGGCAGATCTGAACCCGCAACAGGCCGCGCTTGACGAAAATGGTGTGCTGACCCTGAGCTATGCCGATGGCATGGGGCCTTATAACGTCTCGCGCGGTGCAGTGTGGCGGCTGGATACTAAAAACGCTACGTGGACGGACATTACCCCGGACAAGATCAACCACCCGGCCTTCGCAGGGCTTTCGGTGGTAAAGGGGATTGTGGCGGTCTCCTCGCTCTATCGCAAGGGCGGGGATGATGTCTGGTACAGCCGTGATGGTGGCGCACACTGGACGGCGCTGAAAGATATTTCAAAGCGCGATGTGACCGAAACGCCTTTCCTCAAATGGGGTGCGCCGCAAGCCAATTTCGGCTGGTGGATGACCGGTCTTGCGATTGATCCGTTTGCCCCCGATCACATCAGCTACACCACGGGTGCCACCATCTACACCACAACCGATCTGGGTAAACCCGCACTGACGTGGCGGCCCTGGGTCAATGGCGTTGAACAAACGGCGGTGATCTCACTGGCCAGCCCCGCGGCAGGCCCGCACCTGATCAGCGGTCTGGGC
>JBAVPS010000452.1:0-6810 GCA_049693315.1 Rhizomicrobium sp.
GCAACAGACTGCCCATACATATGATGGCCCGGTACGCATTCGCAACGTGCATGTTTTTGACCCGGCAACACTGCAGACTGGCCCACTGTCTTCGGTGGTGCTCTATCGTGATCGTATCACCACGGTCGAGCCGGATGGCGCACCCGCAGTTACTGATGGTGAAACCATTATTGACGGTCAGGGCGGCACGCTGGTTACCGGTATGCACGACATGCATGCCCATGTTTCGGCCTGGGATGGACCGCTGCTGATTGCGGGTGGTGTGACCACGGTGCGTGATCTGGGCAACAACAATGTCAATTTACAGGCTATGATCCGCTCGATTGACAGTGGCGCGCTGATCGGGCCGCATATCATTCCGTCCGGGTTTATCGAGGGACGCAGTCCCTATTCCGCACGCGATGGTATTGTGATCGCGACGCAGGATGAGGGCTTGCGGGCCGTGCGCTGGTATGCCGACCGTGGCTATAATCAGATTAAAATTTATAATTCTATGAACCCGGCTTTTGTCGCCTCTCTGGCGGCCGAGGCACATCGGCTTGGCTTACGTGTGGTCGGTCATGTTCCGGCTTTTGCCACCCCGGATCAGATGATCGAGGCCGGGTATAACGAGATTACCCACGTCAATCAGCTTATGCTGGGCTGGCTGCTGAAACCCGGCGAGGATACGCGCACCCCTTTAAGGCTGACGGCGATGGCCCGTGCCGCGGATCTCGATCTGAACAGCATGCCGGTGCAGCACACGCTTGATCTGATGCGTCAGCATAATGTCGGCTGGGATACGACGATCTCGATTGTCGAACAGCTGATGATGAGCCGCGCCGGGGAAGTGCCAGCCAATGCCGCGGCCTATATCGATCATCTGCCGATTGGCGTGCAACGCTACAAGAAGCGTTCCTATATCAACTTCAAGGATGATGCGGAAAAAGCGACCTACGACACGGCATTCCATAAGGCGCTGGCGACAATGGCGCTGTTCCATAACGCCGGTATAAAGCTGTGGCCGGGCACCGATGCGGCCAACGGCTTCACGTTGCATCGCGAACTGGAACTGTATATGCAGGCTGGCATGTCTGCGGCCGTGGCATTGCGCATTGCGACATATGATTGTGACGCCTATCTGGGGCGCGATCAGAATTTCGGCACCATAGCCCGTGGTAAACAGGCAGACTTCTTTCTGGTGCCGGGCGATCCGTCAAAAGACCTGTCGCAGCTGGATAAGATCCGTATGGTGGTCAAGGGCGGTACAATCTATTACCCGTCTGAAATCTATCAGGCCTATGGCATTACGCCTTTTGCCCCGCCGCCACCCGTTGTAGCCGCATCGGGAGACGCAAAATGACTTTTCGTACCAGTTGCAGCCTGCTTGCCCTGCTGGGCAGCTTTGCTGCCGCACAGGGTAATCCCGCCATTCATGTTCGCCTAAAGCCTGTTATGCAGGATGGTGTTGTTTCTGCTGTGGCGGTTGAAACCCGTTTCGATACGGATGGTGCGCCACTGCCACCGCTGACCTTGTCGGAAACCCTGGGGCCCTTATTCCATATTGCCGATCGGATCGGCCCGCTTGCGGCGCAGGATGATGCCGGTCCGCTGACCCTGACGATGTCGTCCGGTCTGCGCAAAACCGATGATGCCACGCCGCTGGGGGCCAATGTGCGGATCTGGACGCCATCGCGGCCAACCAAAGGGCCTGTGACACTCCACTACACGGCAGCTGTTTCGCACGAAATGCTGCCCGGCCCATCGTGGGAAGTGCGGGCCGAGGCGCGCGGTGTCAGTGCGGCGGGCAACACCTTCCTGCTGCTGCCCGATGGCGATACGAAATATCACGTCACCCTGAACTGGGATTTGTCGGCACTGCCCAGTGGGGCGGATGCCATCAGCAGTCTGCCGCCGGATGCGGCACAAAAGCCCGTCACGACCGAGGCGTTGCGCAGCAGCTATTTCATGGCGGGGCGTTTGCAACGCTTGCCGGAAACTGGTGGCCCGTTCCATGCCGCATCGACCGCCGATACCCCCTACAGTCAGATGGAGCTGCTGCAATGGGCTGGTACGGCATATGGCAATATGCTCACTTTGTTTGGTCCGCCCCAGCAGCATGATTTCACCGTTTTGCTGCGCGGCAGTCAGATCAGCCGGATCAGCGGCACCGAACTGCCCGGCGCACTGATGGCGACCTTCATGAAGGATACGCCGCTGTCCGAGGTGCAGAATCTTGCCGCGCATGAAATGGTCCATGTTTTCATGGGCGGGCTTGATCCCGAAAGCTGGTACGAGGAAGGCCTTGCGGTGTCGTATCAAAGCCGCGCTTTGTTCATGACTGGCATGATCGACAGCAACGCCTATATCGCCGACGTCAATCAAACCGCACGGACCTATTACAGCAATCTGCGCAGCGATATGCCGATGAAGGAAGCCACCGCCAGTTTCTGGACCGATGCGCGGGCGCGGTTGCAATCCTATGTCCGTGGCGGGCTATACATGGATCTGATCAATGCCGAGCTGAGGGCGAAAACCGGCGGTAAGCGTACCCTCGATCCCGTGATGCATGAATTCATCGCCGCGCGTAATGCTGGCCAGCCGGTGACGGTTGATGCCTGGCTGAAGCTGCTGGCCCGCGATCTTGGGCCACAGGTGGTGGCCGATAATACGGCGATGCTGGCAGGCAAGCAACTGCTGCTGCCATCCAATGCATTTGGCCCCTGTTTTAAGCGTGTCACCGAAAAAATGCCCGCCTTTGAGCTGGGCTTCGACATGGCCAGCCTGATGCAACAGCCCCGCGTGATCAAGGGGCTGCAGGCGGGATCGCCTGCGGCACAATCCGGTCTGAAGGACGGTGACAAGGTCGTTCGGGCCACGCCGCTGGACACCGCACAGGAAAATGCCGCCGAGAATATGACTGTCGCGGTGGAACGCGACGGCACCGTCATCGAATTTCACTTTGCCCCGCGCGGGCGCATGCTCACCGGGTATCAGTGGGTGCGGCGGCCAGGCGTGGCCGAGAGCCGTTGCCGGTTGTAACCGCAAATGCGGATCAGTTTGGGGCGCTTAATTTCAGCAAAATTTGTTTTTTGCTATCTTTAAACGAGGAAAAAACTTTCGTGGAGCCGACCTGATGCGCTAAACGCGACAGAATAATTCCTCCCGACTGTCTTATGATGGCGGGTGCTTTCTTTCATATTCGACAGGTCAGGCTATGACGTCACACAACAGTTTCTTTGCCCATTTTCAGCCGCAACCGGCGGACCCTTTGCTTAAACTGATTGGGGAGTATCGCAGCGATCCCCGCCCCGAAAAAATCGACGTCGGCGTCGGTGTTTTCCGTGATGTTGCCGGACATACCCCTGTTTTGAATGTGGTCAAAAAGGCCGAGCGCATTTTGTTCGAGCGGCAGACCAGCAAATCCTATCTCGGGCCCGAGGGGAATATCGCTTACGCCCACGCGCTGAAGACGCTGGTGCTCGGCACCGAAGCCAATGGCCGCACCGTGGCGATTCAGACCCCGGGCGGTACCGGGGCGCTGCGTCTGGCGATGGATCTGATTGCATCCGCCAGGTCGGGGGCAAAGCTGTGGGTGGGTACGCCAAGCTGGCCCAACCATTACGGGCTGGCCGCCGCGGCCGGTGTCGAGGTTTGCCGCTATCCCTTCTTCGATCAGAAGACCCAGAAAGTCTTGTTTGAAGAAACCGTCACCGCGCTGCAAAAGGCGGCCACGGGTGACGTCGTGCTTTTCCACGGCTGTTGCCATAATCCCAGTGGGGCTGGCTATACGGCGGCGGAATGGACCGTGCTGGCGGATCTGGCGGCCGAACGTGGCCTTATTCCGCTGATCGATCTGGCCTATCAGGGGCTGGGCGATGGCTTTGATGCCGATGGTGCGGTGACACGCCAGTTCCTGCGGCGCTGCGATGAAGTGCTGGTGGCCTATTCCTGCGATAAGAATTTTGCGCTCTATCGCGAACGGGTCGGGGCCTTGTTTGTGCGGGCTGCCAACGCGGCGGTGGCCGAAACGGTGTTTTCTAACCTGCTGGCGCTGGCGCGCACCAACTGGTCAATGCCGCCTGATCATGGCGGCGCGGTGGTGCAGACCATTCTGGATGATGCCCGGCTGTGTAACGACTGGTATGCCGAGGTCGAGATGATGCGCCGTCGTATCGCCGATGTGCGCAACCAGCTGGTCGAAGCCGATGCGGCCTTTGCCGCTATCGGTACGCAGCGTGGCATGTTCTCGCTGCTGCCGCTGTCGGGCGAGCAGGTGGCACGTCTTAAAAGCGAGTTCGGGATCTATATGGCGTCGTCGGGGCGTATCAACGTGGCCGGTCTGACGGCGGCGAATATTCCGCATTTCGTGGCGGCATACCGCGCGGTGATCTGATAAAAAGTCCCCCTCTGGATTTAAGCCCTGAGGGGGATTTTTCTATTTAGAACTCACCGGGCTTAAGGTGAAATGTGTCGGGATTTTCCGGCGATTCAATATAGAGCAGCCGTAAGACATCGGGGAGCTCCTCAACCTTCTTATCTTTTTCCGCGCTAGCTTTTTCAGCCTTGGCCTTCTTGGCACCCTTTTCGGCTACAGCCGGCTGTTCAGTCTGACCGGTCTGACCGGCCGAGAAAACCTCCAGTACCATACGGCCCTTGGCATCAACGCCACGGAAGGCCAGCACGCTGCCATCCTGCATTTTGCCATCGATTACGGTCTTTTCCGGCACCAGCGGCAGACTGCGGAAATAATCACGCAGCGTCATCGCGGCGGCGGCCACCGCCCTGCCATTGACCTGATGCCACAGCACGCTGACCTGAATCAGTTTATGGCTGTGGTAGCCCAGCACATAGGAAACCAGTGCTGGCCCGGTATCAGGTAATAAATTGTCAACCTTGACGCTGAGGATCGCGGTCTTTTCCATCGGGTGGATTTCATGCTGGACCTGATCGGCCTTAATGCCGAAATCTGTGGCGATGGCACCAAGCAGGGCCTTTTCATCCATGCCGAATTTGGCTGAACGGAACCCGTCAAGGTCCGTTGTCTGGACATCCTGCGGCTGATCTACGGCGGCGACCGGGCTTGTCGGCGTGGCATAGGCCGGGGCCGCCAGGGCCAGAAGCCCCATCAAGGCGGGACCAGCAAAAATCGGGGCGGCGAATAGGCGTTTCATGTCTTAAAACCTCACATCTTCGGCCTGAACAGGCCTGTCTATGTACCCCCATCGCTGCGCGGGCGCCAGATCGTCCGGGCTTTGCCGGGGGGCTTTTGGATTACGGTACTGCAATGCTGGTAAAAAATGCGGTTTCATCCCAGTGCAGTACCGCGATGGGGGTGGAATTTGGGCTTTTGTTCATATCCAGCCCGGCGGGCTGATAGAACAAGTCCAGCGTGTTTTGACGTTGCCACAGGGCCTGATCGTAGACCGGCTCCCACGAGCCGGGATTGCCATCACAGAGATCAATGTGGGCCCAGTGCCGTTTGTCGGCTGACCAGTAAACCCGGATACGATTGCTGCTGTCGGTGATGGCTTTTCCTGCCGCGCTGTAGCGGGTGATGACCAGCACACGTCCGGCTTTGTCGGTCAGCACAACGGGGCGGGCCAGTTCGCGAACATGCTGCGAGCTGAGATCCTGCGGTTCGTAATCGCCGCGGGTGGTGATCGGGTTTGCCTGCCAGACGTGATCCTGCGGCCAGACCAGCATGTATTCACGCCGGTGATTGTCGCTTCCTGCCTCCGGTGCCCACCAGCTGGCGATCAGCGGCGTGCCATCCTGTGCCACCGTCATGGAGGTCTGGTTGATCAGGCTGGAGCCCTGCGGCAAGGCCAGTATCCGGGCATGGGCCATGGCGCTCTGCCGGGTGATGGTGGGGCCAAGGGCCGCGCCATCGGCACCGATCCAGCTTTTGCCACCATCTTCCGAGCGGGCGACAAACAGATCGTGGTTGCTTTGCCAGTCGGGCGTTTCACGCAACGTCCAGCTGGCGAACAGCACGCCTTTGCTGCCATAGGCGAAGCTGTTGAGATAGGCGTTCATACTGCTGGCAATGCCGTCGACCATCGGGTTCGCCACCCGCTGCCAGTGTCCGGTTTTGCTATCAAGGCGATTGATATATTCGTTGCCATTGCCCGAACCGCCGCCGGTTCCGCCATCGCGATAGGCGAACATCAGGGCGCCATCGGGGGCGTGAAAAAACTCCGGATAGGTGACTTCTTCTTCGTTGCGGCCCAGCATGGTCCGGCGTACCAGCGCCAGCTTTTGTTTGACACCGAAGCGGCGGCCCAGCACCGGTTTGGCGCTGACGGCATAGTTCAGCGGGATGTTGTGCATGCCCCAGGCCAGATGCAGAATGCCCTTGGCGTCGATCCCGGCGGCAATCAGATTGTGGTCGTCCCGTGCCCCGGAATTGGAAAAGACATCCGGCACGGTGAATGGCGTCGCCACCACATGCCAGCCCGTATCCATGTGCTTTGCGTGGCGGCCTTTCCGCTTGTGGCGGTTCGTGTCAGCCCCGGCTGCCGGGGCCACCGCCCGGCGGGCCGTCATCAGCGGCACCTGACCACCCTGTGCCGGGCCGTAAAAGAAGGCGAACTGATAGCCACTGCTGCTGATTAACGCATCGCGTGCCATCGAAACTGTGTTGATGTTGTTATAGGCGTAGCCCATGCCTACGGGCTGAAGCTGCACGGTGGCGGCGCGGGCATCTTCCAGCCCCAGCCGGTAGATTTCAGAACCGGCCAGCAGAAAGGCTCCTACACCAAAAATCTGGGTATCGCTGGCTTTGACCGTGTCGGGGCCAACACCAATCTGCTGCACCCAGCCTAAGCG
>JBAVPS010000453.1:0-10141 GCA_049693315.1 Rhizomicrobium sp.
GGCCTGGTCGGGCAAGTCCGAGCATAACAACGACATCAATCGCAGCATTGCGCTGGAACGGCTGGCCCCGCTGCTGGCGCTGCCCTTTGAATTCCATGTCCTGCAAAATGCGGTTCGTCCCACCGATCAGTCCACACTGGAGCAGTTCCCCCAGATCCGGTGCTATGGTGCCGCGCTGACCAATTTTGCCGAAACCGCCGCGCTGGCGGGCGAAATGGATCTGGTGATTTCGGTCGATACGTCGCTGGCCCATCTGGCCGGGGCGCTGGGGCTGCCGGTGTGGATCATGCTGCCGTTTTCGCCGGACTGGCGCTGGCTGGTCGATCGGCCGGATAGCCCGTGGTACCCCAATGCCCGGCTGTACCGCCAGCCCGCGCTGCTCGACTGGGACAGCGTCATCGCCACCGTCTGCCGCGAGGTTCAGGCACGGTTTCCGGCGTCCTGATCCGCCGTGCCGCAGGGCAAAAACAGTGCCGCGCAGGTGCCCTGTCCGGGGGCGGAATCAATCTCCATAAAGCCGCCCGCCTGCCGGCAGAAGGCGGCACAGACCGCCAGTCCCCAGCCGCGGTGCGGATAGGCTTTGGTGGTGCGTAAGGGCGTGCCGACTTGCCGGGCCAGATCCGGTGCGATGCCGTGGCCGGTGTCGCCGACGGCAACGCGGACATAGTCGCCACCGCTTTCGGCCGCAACATGGCTCAGTTCAATATGCACGGTGCCTTTGCCCTGCATCGCTTCGGCGGCATTGGCGACCATTTCAGCCAGCGCCAGCCGGTAGCGGGCCGGATCGATGCACAGCGGGGCGGTGCCATGGCCCAGATGCAGGCGCAGATGGATATCCCCCGGCAGGGTGCGGCGGATTTCGGCAGCAATTTCGACGGTCAGTGGGCCGGGATCAACCTGCCTTGTGCCGGTGTCCGGGCGCCCAGCTACCGCTTTTAAGCGGGCCAGCAGTGCCGCGTTGCGGGCCAGGGCGCGCTGTGTTGCGTCGAAGGTGGTCCGGCCGGTTTCATCAATGTCGGCGTAATCTTCCAGCCGGGCGAGATAGCCCGAGATGCCGGTCTGAATGTTGGCCAGCTCGTGGGCAAGTCGGTCGGCAAAATCACTGATCTCGCTGTTGGATCGCACGCGCATGGCACGCCATCCTTGGGGTTTCGGATGCCACGGCTGCAGTATAGGGCGAAATCGGCAAAGAATCGTTACTTTTGGTGGTAAATGCCGAACGGTACAACCTTGTTATCGCTGTCATGACCGATGTCGGCACGCCCCAGATAAGGGATGGCCGCCTTTTCGCACCAGTGGCGCACCACCGCCACGGCATCCTCGCCAAAATCGGGGATGTTTTCCGGTACATCGCTGACGCGGCCAAGCCTGATTCCCGCCACGGCGCGTAAGGGGGCGTGCGCGGTGATCTGAAACATCATGCGGTCGATGCGGTACATATATTCCGAGACATCCTCGATCATCAGGACATGACCGGTCAGATCCGGCTCCAGCGCGGTGCCGATCAGCCCGGCCAGAATGGTCAGGTTGAAGGCTGCCAGCGGGGCGGTGCCGACATGGGGCTCCAGCGTTTCGGGGGCGGCCTGCGTCAGAAAGCGCAAGGCCCGCGTTACCGCGTTCTGGCCACCCTCGCGCAGGATGTCGGCGGGCATTGGGCCGTGAACCGCGTTGAACCCTGCCTTGTACAGCCCGGCGAGCAGAAAACCGCAGTCGCTGTAGCCCATGAAGACCTTGCGGCGCGCCACATCGGTAAATTGCGCGATGGCCGCAGACGCAATGCGGTTCGAGCCGTAACCGCCGCGGGCAAACCAGACCGCATCAATAGCGGGATCGTTGGCATAGTCGATCAGGGCGGCCATACGCGCGTCATCCGATCCGGCAAAATGGTTGTGTGCCAGATAGCATTGCGGATGGAACCGAAGTTGTGGCGGATTTTCAGGATCCAGTTGTGCGGCCAGCGTTTCAACCCGGCTGGCCAGATCGGTGGCAAACGGGGTGGCGGGGGCGACAATACCAATCGTGATCGCTTTTTTGTGCATGTGCGGGACTTGCCTTGTCACACCTTCGATGCCGCTTTATAGCTTGTCACCATGTGCGGCAACAAATCCTATTTTCTATGCGGTATCGGTGGCAGCGGTATGCTGCCGCTGGCCCTTATCCTGAAATCCCGCGGCTTTGAGGTGCATGGTTCTGACCGTTCACTCGATCAGGGGCGCACGCCAGAGAAGTTTGCCTTCCTGCGCGCCTGCGGCATCGAGCTGTTCGCGCAGGACGGCAGCGGTGTCGTCAGTCCACGGACGATTGTCGTGGTTTCGGCGGCGGTGGAACGCACCGTGCCCGATGTCGCCGCTGCGATCCGGGTCGGGGCCATGCTGCTGACCCGGGCCGAGCTGTTGTCGAAAATGTTCAACGAATCCCCTTTGAGCATCGGTGTTGCCGGTACCTCGGGTAAATCGACCGTTACCGGCATGATCGGCTGGCTGCTTTATGCCGCCGGGCTGACCCCCACGGTGATGAACGGGGCGGTGATGAAAAACTTCGTCACCCCGCATATGCCCTTTGCCAGCGCCCTGCCGGGCGGGCCGACCTTTGTCAGCGAGATTGACGAGAGCGATGGTTCCATCGCCCGCTATATCCCGCGCGTGGCGGTGCTCAACAATGTCGCCCACGATCACAAGTCGATGGAAGAGCTGCGCACCCTGTTCGGTGGTTTTCTGGGCCGGGCGGAAAGGTCGGTGGTCAACCTCGATAATGAGGAGGCGGCCGAACTGGCCAGCCACATCCCGCCCAACCGGCTTGTCGGTTTCGGCATCGAGAATGATGCGGCCCATCTGGTGGCCTCCGATCTGGTGCCTGCGCCGGGCGGTATTGCCTTTCACCTGCATGTCAAAGGCGTTGCCACGCCGATTTCGGTGATGCTGCGCGTGCCCGGCCGGCATAATGTGTCGAATGCGCTGGCGGCGATTGGGGCGGCGATGCAATGCGGCGTCGATCCGGCGGTGGCGGCCAAGGCACTGGGCGATTTCGCCGGTATCCGTCGGCGGCTCGAAACCGTGGGCGCGGCAGGCGGCGTGACGGTGATCGATGATTTCGCCCATAACCCTGACAAGATCGCGGCCTCGCTGAATGCACTGCACGAATTCACCGGTCGGCTGCTGATCTTATTCCAGCCGCAGGGCTTTGGCCCGCTCAAGCTGCTCAAAGACGAATTCATCGCGGTTTTTCGCGACGGTCTGGCCCCCGATGATGTGGTGGCGTTTTGCGATCCGGTCTATTTCGGCGGTACGACCGATAAATCGGTATCGAGTGATGTGATTATCGACGGGATTGTCGCAGGCGGCCGTAACGGCCTTTATTACCCCACGCGGGAAGAAGGCGGGGCCAAGCTGCTGGAGCTGGCTAAGCCGGGGGACCGCATGGTGGTGATGGGCGCGCGTGACGATACACTGTCGGTTTTTGCCGGCCAGTTGCTGGCCGGGTTACGCTGACCCCTTCGGCAGGCCGATTACACGAAACGTGTTACAGATTACATGTGCTGTGGCATAAAAAAAGCGGGAGGCGGTAACGTCCCCCGCTCTTTTTTTTCAGTATTGCCCGATTATGTGCGGGTGAAGTGTTTGCCCAGCCGGTCGAGATAAATGTAGATCACCGGCGTGATGTAGAGGGTGAGCAGCTGCGAGACCAGCAGTCCGCCGACCACCGCGATACCCAGCGGCATGCGCGATTCCCCGCCAGCACCAAAGCCAATCGCCACCGGCACCATCCCGAGAAGTGCGGCCATCGTCGTCATCATGATCGGGCGGAACCGGACCAGCGCCGCTTCGGTAATGGCGGTTTCGGCATCGACGCCTTCGCCGCGTTCGCGTTGCAGGGCAAAGTCGATCATCATGATGGCGTTCTTCTTGACGATACCGATCAGCATGATCATGCCGACAAAGGCATACAGGCTGAGCGGAATACCAAAGGCATAAAGCGCAATCAGCG
Organism: Rhizomicrobium sp.; assembly: GCA_049693315.1. Taxonomy (GTDB): domain Bacteria; phylum Pseudomonadota; class Alphaproteobacteria; order Micropepsales; family Micropepsaceae; genus Rhizomicrobium. Next base: position 3,985 of record JBAVPS010000453.1, read on the forward strand.
CCCCCACCGCCGCTGATGGCAGGCCGGACAGAATGGTTAGCGGGTGGATGAAGCTTTCATACAGAATACCCAGAATGATGTAGACCGTGATGAGCGCGATGCCGATGAGCATACCCATATTGCCCATCGAGCTTTGGAAGGCCTGGGCCTGACCCTGAAAATTGGCTTGCAGGGTGGCGGGCAGGTTGAGGTCGGTTTCGGCCTTGTGAATGGCCCCAACCGCATCGCTTAAAGCCGCGCCTTTGGCCAGATTGAACGAGATCGTCACCGCTGGCAGCTGGCCCTGATGGTTGATGGTCAGCGGCATGGTGCCGGTTTTTACATGCGTGACGGCGTTCAGCGGTACCAGCGTGGTACCATCCGATGCGGTAAGATAGAGCCGGTTGATGTCGCTTGCCGTGGTTTGATACTCCGGCAGCAATTCCATCATGACGTAATACTGATCGGTGGCGCCATAGATGGTCGAGATTTTGCTGCCGCCGAAGGAATTGCCCAGCGCGCTTTCGATTTGCGACGGGGTGATGCCATAGGCCGCGGCCTTGTCACGATCAATATCGACATTGGCCACCGGGGCGGTGACGTCGATATCATTGGTAACGTCGGTCACCACCGACGAGCTTTTCAATGCCTGTGTCAGCCGCACGGCACTGTCGGTCAGCGAGTCCTGATTGAGATCCTGCAATGTGTACTGATATTGCGATTTGGACTGGCGTCCGCCGATGCGGATCTGGGGCGGCACCTGCATATAGACATTGACGCCGGGAACTTTGGCAAATTGCGGCCGTAACCGGGCGATGATTTCGTCTGCCGAAACCGAGCGGTCGGCCCGCGGCTTTAACCGCAGGGTGAGCGTGCCGACATTGCTGCCAGACCTGCCACCGCCCGATCCGACCGACGACATCACGCCCACCACATCTGGGTCGGCTTGGGCAATGGTGGCGATCTTCTTCTGATAGATCACCATCTGTTTGATGCTGGTGCGGTCCGAGGCTTCGGTGCTGGCGCTGATCTGGTCAATATCAACCGTGGGGATGAAATCCTGCGGGCTGATGGCGAACAGACCGGCGGTGGCCAGCAGGCTGAGGAAGAAAAGGCTGAGAATGAAGCGTTTATGCGCCAGGCTCCAGTGCAGGGTGCGATCATAAAACGCCTGCATGTCGTTCAGATAGCGTTCGCTGATCTGATAGAAGCGGCCATGCTGTTGTGCCTTTCCGGAAATAAAGCGGCTGCACAAAAGCGGTGTCAGCGTGATTGAGACGATGCCGGACAGCACAATCGCCAGCACAATAGTGATGGCAAATTCGTTGAGCAGCCGCCCCAGAATGCCGCCCATGAACATCAGCGGAATAAACACCGCCGCCAGCGACACGGTCATCGACAAGATGGTGAAGCCGATTTCCCTGGCCCCCTTGAAGGCGGCAGATTTGACGTCTTCACCGGCCTCAACGTGGCGGACAATATTTTCCAGCATAACGATGGCATCGTCGACGACGAAGCCGACCGACAGCGTCAGGGCGAGCAGCGAAAGATTGTCGAGGCTGAAGCCGAGCGCCGACATCCCGGCAAAGGTGCCGATGACGGTGATCGGCAGCGCCAGCGACGGGATGATGGTGGCCGACAGGCTGCGCAGAAAGACGAAGATTACCAGCACCACCAGAACGGCCGAGATAATCAGCGTGGTCTGCACATCGCTGATCGAAGCCCGGATGGTCTGGCTGCGGTCATAGGTGACGCCAAGGCTGATCGCCTTGGGCAGGCTTTCTTCAAATTGCGGCAGCAATTGCTTGATGCTGTCAATAATGGCGATGGTGTTGGTGCCGGGCTGGCGCTGCACCGACAGGATGATGGCGCGGGTGCCATTGTACCAACCGGCCACCCGGCTGTTCTGTACACTGTCAACCGCATGGCCCACATCCGACAGCCGCACCGGCGCACCATTCCGATAGGCGATGATCTGCTGGTTAAAGGCCGCCGCGCTGGTGAGCTGACCATTGGCGCGGATCAGTGTCGATTGTGTCGGGCCATCGATCTGGCCGGTCGAGGTGTTGACGTTGGTGGCCTGGATCTTATCGGCCACGGTATCAATGCCGATGCCACGGGCGGCCAGTTTGTTGGGATCGACCTGAATGCGGGCGGCATAGGTTTGCGCGCCGCGCACATCAACCTCGGCCACGCCGGGCAACATCGAGATCTGGCGGGCGAGCAGGTTTTCGGCAAAGCGGTCGACGACATACAGCGGCAGCGTCGACGACGACATGGCGATAAACAGAATGGGGGCGTCGGCCGGGTTGACCTTGCGCAGGGTCGGCTGGGTCGGCATGGCCGTGGGCAGGCTGGACGCCGCGGTCTGAATGGCCGATTGCACGTCCATCGCCGCGCCGTCGATATTGCGGCCAAGGTCAAACTGGATGGTGATCGTCGTCGAGCCGGACGAACTTTGCGAGGTGATCGAGCTGACACCGGGGATGGTGGCGAACTGGCTTTCCAGCGGTGTCGCCACCGCCGAGGCCATGGTTTGCGGATCGGCACCGGGCAGGCTGGCGGAAACCGTGATGGTGGGAAAGTCGACGCTGGGCAGCTCGCTGACCGGCATCACGCTATAGCCAAAGGCACCAAACAGAACCAGCGCTGCCATCAGCAGCGTGGTCATCACCGGCCGTTCAATGAATATGCGCGAGATGTTCATTGCGCGCCCGGTGCGGTTTGGGCGCTGTTAGCGGTGCCGGCACCATGGCGGACAATATGCACCCGCCCGCCATCCTCAACCCGCAACTGACCATCGGTGATAACTGTGTCGCCGGGGCGGACTTTGCCGCCGATGGCGGCAATCTGACCGTCGTCACTTAATACCTTGACCGCGACCTGTTTGGCCCGGTCATTTTTGGCTTTGTCATTTTTAATAACAAAAATATAGCTGCCGGTCTGACCGGGGTTGACCGCATTGTGCGGCACCACAACGACACCCGTCAGGTTTTGTAATGCGGCATCGACCGAAACCATCTGGCCCGGCACCAGACGGTGGTCGCTGTTGGCAACGCTGGCCCGCAGCTCAATCGTTCCGGCTGACTGGTTTACGGCATTATCGACAAAGTTCACCGGCGCGGTGATCGGATCGCCACCATCGGGCGTAATCCGGACCGTCAGTTTACCGGTCTTGATCTGCTTCTGGATCAGGCCCAACCGGTCCTGCGGCAGGGTGAACGAGACTTTTACCGGCATATCCTGGGTGATGGTCACCAGTGTGGTGGTGGCATTGGCGATGACCAGATTGCCTATCTGTACTGCGATGGCGCCGGTCTTGCCGTCGATCGGCGCGCGGATGTCGCCATATTCGAGATTGAGCCGTGCAGTATCGAGTGCGGCCTTGTCGGCCAGCACGGTGGCGGCGGCGGCTTTGGCGGTGGCCTCGTCTGCATCATAGGTTTGCTGTGAAACCGCTTTTGCGGCCAGCAAGGCCTTGTCGCGGGCCTGGGTGCGTGCGTTGCTGATTGCGGTGGCGCGGTCTTTGGCCAACGTTGCGGCGGCTTCGTCGAGCGCGGCTTTTAACGGGCGTGGATCAAGGCGGAATAACAGATCGCCCTTATGTACGCTCTGGCCTTCTTTGAAGGCGACGGCAACGATCTGGCCGCCAACCCGGGCGGTGACATTGACCGTGGCTTCGGCCACCACGGTGCCGACGCTGTGCTCGGTTACCGTGACATCGTGCATCTGGGCGATCGCTACGGTGACGGGGGCGGCGGATTTGGGTTTGGTCTGGGTCAGCAGCCCGGCGCATATCTGCCAGCCGGCGATAATGATAATGATGCCCCCCCCGGCCAGCAGAAGATGGCGGGTTCGTCGGGATGAGCCATACCAGTGCTGACGGATGCGGTGAATATACGGCACGAATGTCCGGCTGATGGCGTGAAGCATGTTTGACAGAATTCCATGTCCCAGATCGTGATAGGTTTATGTACCTGTTTATACGGTCCGCCCCCTGAAATCTGTTGATTACTGCGTTACCGGATAAACACAGTGTCGTGAGCTACCTGACAAAAAAGACAAAAAAAATCGCAGCACCATGTGGTGCTGCGACTGTAATCACAAAACATGACGTATCTGTTTACCGCATGGCGGTGTCGTCGTCCGCCGCGCTGGCTGATGCGGTCTGGGGCAATACAAACCCCTTGATCGGATAGACCCGCGAGCCCATCGAACCGCCGCGCGTGTTCCAAACCCGCACTTCAGACCAGTCGTTGTTCGGGCTGACATCGATCACCGATGCGTTCAGATGCATATGCCCGTCGTTGGTCCAGTTGGCGTGGTCGATCCGGATCTCCCGGCTGGAAACCAGCTGGCGAACCACGGCGACATGACCGCTGCGCATCCGCTTGGTGCTGGAGAACACCATCACCGACCCCGGTGCCGGTTCATGGCTGCGGGCGTATTTGCCCTTGGCATGATCCCACCAGGTGCCGGCATTGCCCGACACTTTAAGGCCCGAACGGGCCCGGGCGAACTGCACGCAGTTCAGCCGCTTGGAAACCTTGACAATTTCGGCACCGCCGTCTGCGATGAAGCTTTGATCATCGTCCGACGACATATCTACCGCGCCGACCCGCGATGCCGGGGGCAGTGCCGCCAGCACCGGCTGGTTGCCGCCTACGGCGACCGGGGCGGCATAGCGCACCGCGGTGGGGGTGGCTTCAGGGACCTGCGCACATGCGCTAAGGCCAATGGCGCTAAGGCCAATCAGGGCGGCCGTTAAAAAAGCATTCCGTCCGATGGTGGTCTTCAGTTCCATGCATCCTCTGCCGTTTGGGCTCTGGTGTTTTGGTAAACCGAGCTAAGCAGATTTTTCCGGGTGTGCAAACTAAAAAAGCTGAAATCGCGGCTAGTTGAACCACTTATCGATCATTTAATCGGCTTGACTGTATCTGTTGTTATATAAATGCCACCCATCCAGTGTTGATAATGCAACAGAATGGGGGTTACGCAGGGGCATGTTTACGATTACGGTGCTATTCCCCCCTCATAGGTCGGTCAATATTGGTGCCGACTCTCTCTAGTCTGTCTGATGACATTTGCGAATACTTGTGTCTTCTTTTGGATTTCGCAAATATCTGATGTATTCCCGTGATCGATTACAGTAGTAGGCTTAACGGACCGAAATATTTTGTAGGGATTCGGGAAATCTACGGTGATCGTTTGTTTGGCCCCCGGTGGCAGCCCCAAAAAAGGCCCACACAACTTACGGAAATCCTAACCGGACAACATGTTGTTAGGCGTGTTTTTACCTTGATTTGGCCGTGAACGCCTTTTTTTGCTCACAATTACTCTGCACTGCGAGACTATAACCTTCCCGGGCAAGACTATCCTGGTCATGCATTTGCACAGATTTGATTCAATTTTGGCGAGGCCGTCGTGAGCCGTTTGTCTGAAACCACCCCAACACCGCCCTTTAACCAATGCGACTCTGCCCGCCATGTCGCAGTGATCGGGGCCGGTCCGGCGGGGTTGATCGCCGCAGACTATATAAGTGCCCGTGGTATCGCTGTGACGGTGTACGAGCACATGTCTTCCCCGGCCCGTAAATTCCTGATGGCGGGGCGCGGCGGGCTTAATCTCACCCATGCCGAGCCGTTTGCCGATTTCCTCAGCCGCTATGGTGCCGATGCCCCCTGGCTGGAGCCGTATCTGAGCGCCTTCGGGCCCGCCGAATTGCAAGCCTGGGCCGATGGGCTGGGGGTGGCGACGTTTGTCGGCTCCAGCGGTCGGGTGTTTCCGCAGGGTATGAAGGCTTCCCCCCTGCTGCGGGCCTGGCTCAAACGGCTGGGTACCCAGGCCGTGGTGTTACGCACCGGCTATGACTGGTGTGGCTGGGATGGCGAAATGCTGAAATTTACCACGTCTGGCGGCCCCGTCACGGTCAAGGCCGATGCCTGCCTTCTGGCGCTGGGCGGGGCCAGCTGGCCCAAGCTGGGCACCACCGGATCGTGGGCCGAGATTTTGCGCCGCTATGGTGTTGGCGTGGTGCCGTTCCGCCCGGCTAATTGCGGCTTTCTGACGAACTGGAGTGAGCGCTTTTCCGCCTATGCCGGTGAACCGCTGAAGAATGTCGGTTTGCGGATCGGGGATCTCACTGTGCGCGGCGAGGCGGTGATCGCTTCCTATGGTC
>JBAVPS010000454.1:0-3187 GCA_049693315.1 Rhizomicrobium sp.
GCATTGTCCGCCGCGATGACGGCTTCGTCCTGATCTTCGATCTGCAAAAATTGATGACCGCACCGGATATTGCCGCCCTACAGCCCGCACTGGAAGCGCCCTCCGAAACCGGGGCCGGGGATCTGGCGGCGCTGAACCGAATTCTTGAAGGCCATTAGACTCCCCCGAAGAGCTAAGACTTCAAGACAACTTGGGCGTCACGGGGGCAACCCCGCGACGCCCATTTTTCATGCCCCAAGGCAAGAGTTTCAGAGCCGCCCCAGCGCGTAGGAAATCGCCAGATAGATCTTGCCGGTATCGGCCGACAACAGCGAGGTCGCCAGCAGGCTGCCCCGCCCGGCGGTATCGCTTTTGCGCACCTCGGCCATCAGGGCCTCAAATTCCCGCAGGTAATTATCGGCGCTGTCACGGAATACCGCATTTTCCCGATACAGCATGGCGATGCGGTGGACGGTTTCACCATCAATCGCCGACGCCAGTTTGCGGGCGAAAACACCCCGGTCCCCGGCAAGGAATTTGCGCCACTCGGCCAGCTGCGGCCCGTCATCTGACGCGATGGCGTCCAGATCGACCGCCATCTCGGTCAAGGTCGCCTGCAAAATCTGCAGCGCCGAAGCCGGGGCCTGTTTGGGCCGGGTTGGCCCCTCGGCCGCGGCCAGCAGCGTGCTGATCTGCCAGTTTTTTTCCGACTCAGCCCCGGGGGCCCACACTTTTTCCGTCCCGGTCTTGTGCTTGCCCGCCCCCAGACGGCGGCGGAAGAAGCCCAGTCCAGCCTCAGCCTCATCATGGGGCAGGGCTTTTTCCGGTTTTGGCGGTGCCGTCGGCGTGGCACGGCTGTGCAAGGTCGCCAGCACCTCGGCCGACAGGGTCAGCATGGCTTCGCTTTCCTGACGGACGACATCGCGAACCTTCTGCACCTCGGTCTGGGCCAGGGCGGGCAGGCTGACGGTGTGACGCTGCACGTCCTCGACCGCATCGGCCATCGCCGCGCGCAGGACCCGGCTTTCGGCGGCCAGCGCATCGGCGGTTTGCAACAACTTGCCACATTCGGACAAAGCGCTGGTCACCAGCGCGCTGGCGCTGGCTTTGGTCTGCCCGGAAGCCTCGGTAATCAGGGCCTGTGCGCCAAGCCCGGCCTTGTGCAATTCGCTTACCATCAGCGCCAGAGCTTCGGCGGCGGCCTCGCCCACCTCTTTGAGGCCCGCGGCTTCGCGGACAAAGGTTTGCGCCAGCTGGGTGGTGCGGGTCGAAGCCGCGCCCATGATGCTGTCGATCCGCCGTTCGGATTCGGCGGCCAGCCCGGCGAACTTCTGCGCCTCCCCATCGAGGGTGGCGAGCATCCGCTCCATCGCCTCCCGCTCGGCAGAGAGAGAGGTTTCAAAGGACAGCCCGTCTTCCTTGAGCCGCTGCAGGGTTTCATTCATCGCCACGCGATGGCGTTCCTGACGACCCAGCACAAATTCGGCCCGCGCCATGGCGGCATCGGCGACCGATTCAATCCGCTTGACCTGTTTATCGAGTTCGACCGCCACGGCATGGGGGGCTTCGGCCGCCGCGCCTGCGGCTTTGCTGAATTTGGCCGACTGAACTTCCAGCGCTTCGCCCGCCGATTTCAGGGTCTTTTCCGCCGCGTCGATGGTGCCTTTGAGTTCGCCCACCCGGCCAGCCAGCTTTTCGCTGACCCGGGCCGAGGCATCGGACAGATCTTTCATCCCGCTATCAATGCGGTCGCGTTCGCCCGCCAGCCGCCCGGCCAGACTTTCGCCATGGGCATTCAGCCGTAAGCCCGCCGCATCAATGGCACCGATCTGATTTTCAAGCTGATCCTGCATCGCCTGCATACGGCTGAAGGCGGTATCCAGCCCGCTGTTCAGCGCATCCAGCTCGCGCCGCACCGCCTTGCCGATGCGGGTGGCGGTCCGCGAGGCGGTTTCATCGGCGGCAAACAATTGTTCAGTGGCAACAGCGAAGGCTTCGGCCGCCTCGCCCATGGCCTGACCACGGATCAGCACCCAGGCCACCGCCATGAACAGCAGGGGCGGCACAATGGTGACAATGGCGAAGATGGCCCATTGCTGGGCATCCAGCCCCGCCGGACCGCGCGCCCCGAAATAGCCCATCAGATAGGCCCCAACACCGCTGGCCCACAGGCTGGACAGCACCACAGCCGCCAGCAGGGCCGCGATTTTGGAATGCGGTCTGGCAGGCCCATCTTCGCCATAGGGACCGCCATCGCGGTCAGGCAGAGGGCCGGACAAATCCGCCGTAGGCAGACGGATCGGTTCGTTATTGGCGTCGTTCACGGAAACCGGAGCGGTCATAGGCGACCTTAAGCGTTAGGCTTCTCTGGGTAAAAACACTATCCGAAAGGGGCTGATTTACCAGCCCAAAACAGGTTTCAACCACAGAATATTGTCATTATACCTGTCAATTCAGGCTAGCGCTTGCGATTTGCCACAACGCGATGCAGCAATATGGCGGCAAAGACGCAACATTATGCCGGGGACGGACGAAAATGACGCAACTGATGCTGGCCTGTGGGCTTTTTCTGCTGCTGCACCTGGGCATTGCCGGAACCGCCTTGCGCGGCAGGATCGTCGCCCGCATTGGCTTTAACCCCTATCGCGGGCTGTTTTCGCTTGCGGCGCTGGCCCTGATGGTCTGGATCTGCCGGGCCTATGGCGCGGTCTATAGCAGCCCGGAAAATCTGCTTTTATTCGATCCGAGCCAGAACTGGCGCAATCTGGCCCTGCCGGTGGTGGGGATTGCGTTTCTGCTCGGCTTTCCCGGCTTTCTGATGGCCAATCCGACATCCGCCGGGCAGGAGGGGGCCAGCCTTTACGGCGTGCAGCGAATCACCCGCCATCCCTTTTTATGGGGCGCGGCGATCTGGGCGGCGTTCCACCTGATCGGGGCAGGCGATCTGGCCTCGACCATCCTGTTTGCCACCTTCCTGATCCTGCCTTTGGCAGGCACCTGCGCCATCGATGCCCGCGCCCGCCAGCGGCTGGGGCATGAGCGTTGGCAAAGCCTTACCGCCACCAGTTCCAACCTGCCGTTCGCCGCCATCGTGTCGGGCAAAAACCGCTTTTATTTTAAGGAATTTTTTGACGGGCGGTTTGCTGCCTCATTAGCCATATTATTGATACTGTTATATTTTCACGCACGACTGTTCGGGCAGTCGCCC
>JBAVPS010000455.1:0-5424 GCA_049693315.1 Rhizomicrobium sp.
GTCATATTCGTCACCATACGCGATCGGCCTTCTGCGGCCACCAATTGATAGCGCCAGCTCTAGCAGATGTCGCCGCACGCAGGAAAGGCGCCAAAGCGCCACCCATCCGAAAAAGAATACCTATCACTTAGCCAAAAAAGAAAACCGGCATCGCGTCGCGCGGGATAATGGCGCCGGGGTGCTGCACCACGATCGAGGCCAGCTTGTTGCCGGAACGGGCGGCAACCTCGGGCTTCTGGCCCTGCAGCCGGGCGGCAAGATAGCCCGCGGCAAAGGAATCCCCCGCCCCGGTGGTATCGACCACCTTTTTCACCGCAAAGGTCGGCACCGCAATCGGCGCGTCACCGGCCATGCGCACCAGCGTGGGATCGGTGCCGCGTTTGATCACCACCTCGGCCGAGGGCAGTGCCAGCGATTTTTCCAGCGCCGACGCCGTATCAAGGCCATAGAGGGCCGCATTATCCTCCAGCGTGATGAAGCACATATCGGCACTGGCATAGGCCCGTTCGTACCAGGCCAGCGTATCGGGATTGCCACGCCACAGCCGGGGGCGATAATTGTTGTCGAAAGCCACCTTACCGCCCCGGGCCCGCAAGCGTGCGATCAGGCCAAACAACCGCTCCCGCCCCCGCTCGGGCTGCACCGCAAGGCTGATGCCGCTGAAATAGAGCATGTCGATCTGGTCAAGCTGATCTTCCAGTGCGCAATCGGCGGCAACGAAGAAATCCTTCGCCGCGCTCATATCGCGCCAGTAATAAAAGGTCCGCTCGCCCTTGTCGTCGACCTGAATGGTGTAGAGACCGGGCATTTTCCCCTCGTCCCGGCGGACCATCGAGGTATCAATCCCCTCCTCGTTCCAGGCCGCCACCATGGCATCGCTATAGGCGTCGTTGCCCAGCTGGGTGGCATAGGCCACGCGGATATCGCTGTCGACCGTAAGCCGGGCCAGATACACCGCAGTATTCAGGGTATCACCACCAAAATTCTGCTGCATGGTGCCAAACATTTGCCCGCGCAGCTCGATCATGCACTCACCAAACAGCGCAATCCGACATGCCATGACTTTCGCTTCCCCGCCCGATCTTTCGCCCTGCTCTAGCACGTTAAGAATTACCCGGAAACAGCGAATCTGACACCGGTGACATTGACAGCGCTGACAAATCGATTTGCCGCACAGAATGATGGTGGGGCCGTTAGCTGGGCAGGCGGATCGCCATCGACAGGCTTAAAGCGACGACAGTAACCAGCGAGCACAGCAACTGGCGGCGGGCCCAGGCGATGGTTTCGCCATACTCCCACAGCGCCAGACCAAGCCAGTAACCGCCCGACAGCAGCGCCACGGCCAGGAAGCCATAGCCCGCATAGCCCGACAGCGTCATCAGCACCGCGGTGAGCAGAAACGCCATCAGGTAATAGGTGATATGGCGGCGCGCCCACGCCGCACCATGGCGCAGCGGTGGCAACGGAATGTGGGCGGCAGCATAATCCTCGGCGCGCAGCAATGCGATGGCATAGGAATGCGGCATCTGCCACAGGCAGAACAGCAGCATCAGCAGCACCATGCCGAAATCGACCTGCCCCGCCGCCGCATAGCCGATGGCAGGCGGCACCGCGCCCGACAGACTGCCGACCAGCGTGCCATGGACGCTCTGGCGTTTGAGCCACAGGCTGTACAGCCCGACATAGACCGCAATACCGAACAAGGCGAGCAAGGCCGGGGCTGGCCCGATCCGGCAGAGCACCACCAGACCGCACAGACAAAGCAACAGCGCCGCCATAAATGCCACGCGCCGATCCGCCACGCCGGTAACCAGCGCGCGGTGCCGGGTGCGGGACATCACCGCATCAATATCGCGGTCGATGATATTGTTGAAAACACCGCTTCCCGCCACCACCGCAGCCGAGCCGCACAGCGTCAGCGCAAAGACAGACCAATCGATCTGGCCGTGGGATGCCAGCATGAAACCGCCCAGGGTGGCGACCAGATTGCCCAGCACAATGCCCGGCTTGGCAAGACGGCCATACACAGCAATCCGGGCACCCCAGTGTGCCCCGATCATGGGGCCATCATATGATGGCCGATGCTGGTCATGATCCACACCGAACCACCGACCAGAATGGCAACAATGATCACGGTGAAGACGAAGGACATCAGATTCCAGCTTTGCGACCGCGACAAATCGATGTGCAGGAAATAATGCAGATGGACCACGATCTGGATCAGTGCGCAGACGATAATCAGGCTGATGGCATTGCCTTGCGGCAACAGCTTTTCCATCACCACGGCAAAAGGCAGCGCAGTCAGAATGATCGAGAAGCCAAAGCCCATCAGATACTCGGCAAGTCCGCCATGGTGTGAACCACCATGAGGAGAGGCGGCCGGATGGCCGGCACCGGCATGTGGAAGGGCATTATGGATTTCGAGTTCGTCCATCACACAACTCCCATCAGATAGACTTCGCTGAACAGGCAGATCCACACGATATCGAGAAAGTGCCAGAACAGGCTTAAGCACATCAGCCGGCGCGGCACCGAGCCGCCCGGGCCATGTTTAAGGATCTGCCCGATCATCACCGCCATCCAGATCAGACCGCAGCTGACATGCAGCCCGTGGGTGCCGACCAGCGTGAAGAAACTGGACAGGAAAGCACTGCGATCCGGGCCGGAACCGATGGCGATCAGATGCTGAAACTCGCTGACCTCCATAATGACGAAGCCAAGCCCGAGCAGGAATGTCAGCCCCAGCCAGGCCAGCAGCCATTTGTGCCAGTTCAGTCTCAGCGCCAGTATGGCAAAGCCATAGGTGACCGAGCTGAACAGCAGGAAAAAGGTTTCGACCAGCACATAGTCGAGCTCAAAAATATCACGCCCGGCAGGCCCAGCGGCGGTATTGGCGCACAGCACCGCATAGGTGGCAAACAGCCCGGCGAACAGCACGCAGTCACTCATCAGATAGATCCAGAAACCAAATACGGTTTTGTCATCGTCATGATGGGCGGCGTGGGTGGGCCGGGGCGCGCTGAATGAAAAGGCACCGGGAAGATCGATCTGCATGGTATTAGCCCTCCCGGGTCAAGACATGGGCCCGCTCGATCCGTGTCACTATGGTCGCGGGTACGAAATAGTCGGTATCGTCATCCAGCAGGCGCCACAAAAGCACCGCGAACATCACCAGAAAGCTGGCAATCGCCATCCACCAGATATGCCAGATCAGGCCGAAACCAAGACCGATACTGACAATGCCGATCAGTGGACCGGCGGCAGAATTGCGCGGCATATGGATGTCGTGGAAGCTGACCGGCATGTCACAGCCCAATCCGGCGGCCTTGCGCGCGGCCCAGGCATCGCGGCCAGAAACATTCGGCAGTTCGGCAAAATTGTAAAATGGCGGCGGGGATGATATCGACCATTCCAGCGTGCGCCCGTTCCACGGATCGCCGGAATAATCGCGCAATTCCCTGCGTTTCCAGATGCTGTAGGCGATCTGCAGCAGGGTGAAGCCGATACCGGCGGCGATAATCAGCGCACCCAGCATCGCCGTGTGTAACCAGGGAATCCAGGCAGGGTTATCGTAATGGCTGATGCGCCGGGTCATGCCCATGAAGCCGAGGACATAAAGCGGCATGAAGGCGACAAAAAATCCGACAAACCAGCACCAGAACGAGGCCTTGCCCAGCCCCGCATGCAGCTTGAAACCCATGGCCTTGGGGAACCAGTAATAGATCCCGGCAAAGACGCCGAACACCACACCGCCGATGATCGTGTTATGGAAATGGGCAATCAGGAACAGGCTGTTGTGCAGTACAAAATCCGCCCCCGGCACCGACAGCAGAACCCCGGTCATCCCGCCCAGTGTAAAGATAATCATGAAGCCGATTGTCCACAGAATGGGCGGCTCAAACCGGATGCGGCCACGAAACATGGTGAACAGCCAGTTGAACATCTTTGCGCCGGTTGGCACCGCGATGATCATCGTGGTGATGCCGAAGAAAGCGTTGACGTCGGCCCCAGATCCCATGGTGAAGAAATGGTGCAGCCAGACGATGAACGACAAAAAGGTGATGGCAATCGATGCCCACACCATCGAGGTGTAGCCAAACAGCGGTTTACCGGAAAAGGTCGCCGTGACTTCGGAGAATATACCGAAACAGGGCAGCACCAGAATATACACCTCCGGATGGCCCCAGGCCCAGAACAGATTGACATACATCATCTGTTCACCGCCGAAATCATTGGTGAAGAAATGCATGCCGAGATAACGATCCCCCGCCAGCAGCGCCAGCGTTACCGTCAGAATGGGAAAAGCGGCAATGATCAGCGTGTTGGTGCACAAAACCGTCCAGCTGAAGATCGGCATATCCATCAGCTTCATGCCGGGGGTACGCATCTTGAGGATGGTGACGAAGAAATTCACCCCGGTGAGCAGCGTTCCCAGCCCGCTGATCTGCAGGCTCCATATGTAATAATCCACCCCGACGTCAGGACTGAACGCCAGTTCTGACAGCGGCGGATAGGCGGTCCATCCGGTTTTGGCAAACTCGCCAATCGCCAGCGACATGTTGATCAGCACCATGCCGGAAAAAGTCAGCCAGAAACTTAGCGAATTGAGGAACGGAAACGCCACATCCCGCGCGCCGATCTGCAGCGGCACAGCAATGTTCATCAGCCCGATCACCAGCGGCATGGCGACAAAGATGATCATGATCACGCCATGGGCCGAAAAGACCTGATCATAGTGATGCGGTGGCAAAAAGCCGTGATTGGCACCATAGGCCAGAGCAAGCTGAGCCCGCATCATCAGCGCATCGGCAAACCCGCGCACCAGCATGACGATGCCCAGCACGATATACATGATGCCGATTTTTTTATGATCGACCGAAGTAATATACTCCGTCCACAGCCATTTCCACTTGCCCAGCCAGGTCAGCAGGCCCGCCACAACCAGCGCGCCGAGCACCATCATTCCGACAGCGCCCATGATAATGGGTTCATGATACGGAATGGCATCAAGGGTGAATTTTCCGAACATGTTTGCCCCTACTTCATCGGCATGTCATGGGAAACAGGATGATCCTGTCCCGTGGCGTGTGTCATTTTATGATCCGCACCGTGGCGCATCGTGCCGCCATAGCGATACTTATCGAGCAGGCTCTGGAAAAAGCCCTTAGGAACGGTGGCGTAATAAGCGACGGGGTTATTCTGACTGGGTTTGGCCAGCGCGGCATAGTGATCGGCATCCAGCGTACCGCCCAGCTTGCGGACCTTGGCCACCCAGGCATCGAAATCTTCGCGCGACACGGCATGGTCCCTGAATTTCATGCCCGAGAAACCTGCCCCACTGTAATTGGACGATATGCCGTCATAAATCCCGGCATGATCGGCAATCAGATGCAGCTTGGTTTTCATACCGGCCATGGCATAGAC
>JBAVPS010000456.1:0-2899 GCA_049693315.1 Rhizomicrobium sp.
GCCAGAGCTGCCGGACAGAAAGATTGCGCCGCCCCGACACCACAACCCATAACGCATTACCAATACATCGCCACGGCAGGTAGCGATCATTTTGATAAAGCTCGAACGCCCCGTCGATTGAAACTGCAGGGTCAGGCCGCCCCAGCAAGCGCCCACGACACGTACCGATTCCCAATTTCACGTCACACGTTTTAGATTGATTGGTGCGACGCATCCCCCTCTGTCGACACACAGGCCCCCTCCTATTACGTAGGAAGCATCGCATGACACCGGTCCCCACCAGCACCACCGCGCCAAAACAGCACTTATTAGTTGATTTTGACACAGCACACGCTAAACCAGCAACGTATTAAAAGTTGCATTGTCTTTTGGCCAATATCTCATTCATACCAACCAGATGAAGTGACATGCGGCGGCACGCCCCTATTAATCAGTTGTTAATGTGCACAAATTTGCAGTATAGTTCTGCTAATTGCATGTCTGGACATATTATGGGGTATATCCGTGGGGTTGACGGCGCTCGATATCGGCGATGTAGCCAGGCTGGCGCAATTGGCCGCCAACCCACAGGATGCTACGCGCGAAGAAATCTATATCGCTGTTGCTTCCCTCTATCGCGTCGAAGATGCCCGGCTTAATGCACGCGAACGCAAACTGATCAACGACATTTTACGGCAGCTGACCATCGATGTGGAAATGTCGATCCGCATCGCACTGGCGCAGAAATTGTCGGAAGATCCTGCGGCACCATATGACCTCATCCTTATGCTGGCTGATGACCGCATCGAAGTTGCCCGCCCGGTGATTCTGCGCAGCCCGCTTCTGACCGAACGCGACATGCTGCATCTGGCTCTGGAATGCAGCCAGGCCCATCAGGAAGCCATCGCGTCCCGTCCGCATATCGGCAGCAAAGTCTCTGCGGTGCTGGCAGACTGCGAACATGTTTCGGTGCTGACCGCGCTGGTGCGTAATGCCACTGCCCGCATTGCACCGGAAGTGATTGCGGCACTGGTTGAAAAATCCCGTCAGATCGAAGCGCTGCAGGAACCGCTGGCCCGGCGTGAAGATATGCCGCCGGAAATCGGCGTGAAGATGTGCACCTTTGTTTCCGAAACCCTCAAAAGCTTCATCGTGCGCAATTACGCCATTCAGGTGGAGAAATTGCAGGCCGCGCTGAAAGAGGCCAATGATGCGGTGCGCCACCCACAGGCCCCGCAGGATGCTGGCGACAATGCTGCCCGGCTGATTGATAAGCTCTATACCGCGGGCCAGCTCAAAGCCGGTTTTCTGATGCGGGTGCTGCAACAGAATAATATTGATCTGTTTGAATTGGGCTTCTCCCGCCTGCTGGAAGCCCCGTTGAGCCAAACCCGTCAGATTCTGTATGAGCAAGGGCCACAGACCGTGGCGCTGGCCTGTCGTGCGGTTGGCATTGACCGCTGCGTCTTCCCACTCGTCTATACCTTGTCGCGCAAGATCCGCGCTCTGCCCAATACGCTGTCGGCTGAGGATCTTGTCCTGATCGACGTGGCGTTCAGCCAGTTCAGCAAAACCACAGCGCTGCGCCGCCTGCACGATAATTAGCCTTGGTCCAGAACCCTGTTGACCGGTGCCGCCGCGCAAAGGCCTTCCCCTTATGCGGCCAGATGCACTAATCTGCCCCGAAGCATCTTCCGGGAGGATGAGGTTGGCACCCAAACTTCATTTTGTTGCCATTGGCACGCGTGAGGGCCTGACCGCTGCGGAAGAACTACGCAAGCGTTATGGCGACGCGGGCCCACATGAAGCCGAAGTTATCATCGCCCTGGGCGGCGACGGCTATATGCTGCAAACCCTGCACGCCTTTCTGGGCCGCGGCATGCCGATTTATGGCATGAATCTCGGCTCGGTCGGCTTTCTGCTCAACGAATACCGCCCCTGTGGCCTGATTGAACGGCTCGAAGCCGCCGAAAAGGCCGAGGTGCACCCCCTGCGCATGCGCGCCACCACCGCCGAACATCAGATCGAAGCACTGGCCTTCAACGAGGTTTCACTTTTGCGTGAAACCCGCCAGGCGACCAAGCTGCGGATCCAGATCGACGGCGTGGTGCGGATCGACAAACTGATCTGCGATGGCGCGCTGGTCTCCACCCCGGTCGGCAGCACGGCCTATAACCTGTCGGCCCATGGCCCCATCCTGCCGATTGATTCTGCGCTGCTGGCCCTGACCCCGATCAGCGCGTTCCGCCCCCGGCGCTGGCGCGGGGCCTTGCTGCCCCGCCGTTCCAAAGTGCGTTTCGAGGTGCTGGAAACCGAAAAGCGCCCGGTCAGCGCGGTGGCCGACGGGCTGGAAGTGCGCGAGGTAATCTGCGTCGAAGTCGAAGAAGACCGGAGTGTCAGCATGCATATGTTATTTGACGCAGGTCACAACCTTGATGAAAGAATACTGGCAGAACAGTTCCAGGATTAACCTATACAACGTACATCACCGTATAATTTTATTTTCTCGCGCCGCAACTAATACTACGGTACATTATACGATATTCCGTAAACACCAACATGGTGGCAGCGCACAATCGGACGATTATGGCCAATTACCATTTTGAGAATCTGTGCTTTCTGATTGCCGACGATAATCCGCACATGCGCAAACTGGTCAGCGCGATACTACAAGCCTTCGGCGTTGTTAACATCATTGAGGTGGCCAGCGGCGAAGACGCCTGGCAGATGCTGTGCCAGAAGAATACCGACATCGCCATCATAGATTGGCAGATGGAAGCCATGAGTGGCCCCGAGCTGGTCTACAAGCTGCGCAATGATCCTGCCACGCCCAATCCATTTTTACCGGTGATCATGCTGACGGGTCATTCGCAGGTCGAAAATGTCCGCCACGCCCGCGACTGCGGTGCCAATGAATATC
>JBAVPS010000457.1:0-1978 GCA_049693315.1 Rhizomicrobium sp.
AATCGGTCAGTGCCGCGCTATGGCAATGAAGCTGTGGCCGGGATTTCAGGCAATCGGCATCGTCGTCCCGCAGCTCTTTCTGGATCAGATGAAAGTCACACGGCAAATCCAGCAAGGCGGCAAACTGTGACAGCGCAATACTGCGATTGCGATCGTTAGCGTGTTCGGGCTTACCCGACACCACCAGCCCGATGCGCGGGCGGGTTTTCGGCCCCAGCCGGGTATTCCAGCGTTCCAGCACCTCTGGCGCAGCCGACAGATAGGGGATCGTGGCGGGAATACTGGCCACCTCGGTACCAAACGCCCGCGGCAGGCTCATCAGTGCGGTGTAGTAGTCAAATTCCGGCAGCGCATCACCGCGGGCAACCAGCGTGATATCGCCCACAAGGCTTTTCATCAGCGGCAGCAGCGGCCGGGGCGCTTCAAAAATCACTTTGGCCCCGCGGGCGGCCAGCAGCGGCAGATAACGGCAGAACTGCACGGTGTCACCAAAGCCCTGTTCGGCATGCACCAGAATATGTTTGCCGCAGATATCTTCCTTGCCGAGCCAGCGTGGTACGGCGAAATCATGCTTTTCTTTGGCAAAGACCTCGCGCCGCCAGCGCCATTCATAAAGTTCCCAGCCGGTTTTGAAATTGCCCTCGGCCAGTTCGAGCAGCGCCAGATTCCACTGCATCGAGGCGTTCGACGGGGCCAGTGCAATCGCCCGCAAAAAGGCGGCGCGGGCCTCAGCGGGATTCTTCAATGCCTGCTGAGACAGCGCATAATTACAATGATATTCAGCCGAAACCGGATTGCATATCATGGCGGTTTCAAGATGGCCGATCGCGGCGGCGTAAGCATCACGCGCCATGGCCATCAAACCCAGATTGGCATGGGCTTCGGCAAAATCGGGTTTTAAGGCCACCGCCTTTTGATAGGCCACTTCGGCTTGCCCCATCCGGCCCAGTGTTTTCAGTACGGTGCCACGATGCTGATGGGCCTCGGCGATCGTGTCATCCCGTATGATGGCAGCGTCCAGCGCCGCAAGGGCGGCATCCGGCTGGTGATCGGCCAGCAACGCCGCCCCCAGATTGACCAAAGCATCGGCATTACCGCTATCCACCGCCACCGCTTGGCGAAACGCCGTCAGCGCTTCGCTGTTACGGCCAAGCCCCTGCAGCACCACGCCACGGTTATTGGCCGCCGCACTGTGGGCCGGATGACAGGACAGCGCCTGATCATAGGCGGCAAGCGCCTCGGTCAGGCGATCACACTGTTGCAACAGATAGCCC
The DNA here is from genome assembly GCA_049693315.1 of Rhizomicrobium sp. GTDB lineage: Bacteria > Pseudomonadota > Alphaproteobacteria > Micropepsales > Micropepsaceae > Rhizomicrobium. The sequence continues at coordinate 1,275 of JBAVPS010000457.1, forward strand.
AGATGATAGGCGATATTGGCCATTGTGGCACGATCTTCCGGCAACAGTGCCAGCGCGTGACGATAGGCGGCGATGGCATCATCCCGCCGCCCCAGCGCAGCCAGCGTAGCCGCCCGGTTGACATGGGCCTCAACATAATCCGGCCGCAAGATCAGTACACGGTCGAAATCGGTCAGCGCCTCGACCGGGCGCTTCAGCATCAGCAGCAGGCTGGCGCGGTTATAGGAAATTTCTGCTGTATCCCCCAGCGCCCGGGCAGCCGTAATACACTCCAAGGCCCCCGACAGATCGCCGGAGCGCTGCAGTGCCACCGCCAGATCACTGAACCGATCGGCCGTCGGCATCAGATGACACGCCTGGGCCAACAGTGCCGCCGCCTGAGCGCACTGGCCCTGACGCAGCGCAAGCCGCCCGGCATCATGCAGGGCGGCGGCCTGTTGCGTGGGGGAATGCGGATCGGCGGGCGCACCCGTCATGGCGCACCCGCAACAAACTGCGACCGGATGATATCGACCAATGCCGCAATCGGGCTTTGCCAGTCGCCCTGCACCGGCTGGCGCAAAAGCTTCGCCACCGGATACCATGGCGTGTCATCGGCCCCAAGGAACCAGCGCCAGTCCGCCACCCAGGGCAGCAGCAGCAGCAGCGGCGTGCCCAGCGCCCCGGCAACATGGGCCACCGATGTGTCAACCGACACCACCGCA
>JBAVPS010000458.1:0-3474 GCA_049693315.1 Rhizomicrobium sp.
AATGACGAACCACCTTGCGGCAATCCGTCCGATCACTTAACCCGCACAGCACCGGCAAAACCGCTACCGTTTAAAATTCTCTGGTGGAGAGGGTTGGATTCGAACCAACGTAGGCGTAGCCAACGGATTTACAGTCCGTCCCCTTTAGCCACTCGGGCACCCCTCCGCGCCACAGTATTAACTTTCGTCACCTGACGACGTTAGTAAATCCACCCCGACCCAGAGATACTTCGGGATGGACGTTCCGGGGAACGTTACTGACGCGTCAACAGATTCCTGTCAAGGGAAAAACCAAAAATCTTTCCCTTGCCGGAATCTATGGCGGAGGTTAACGCCATCATGACGAAAAATGCAAGCCGTGTGGTTGCTTAATTCAGCAACATATTTGTAAGAAATAGCATGAGCAAAAAATTTCCGCCCCGAACGGGCGCCAAGCCGCCCTTCAACCCCACCAAGCCGGCCCCGCAGCAGATGCCCCGGCCGCAGGGGCAGATGCGTTCCCCCCAGCCAAAGCCGGGCAGACCGACGCCCGAAGGGCTTTGGCTGTATGGCCTGCACCCGGTTCGGGCAGCACTGGCCGGACAATTAAGAAAAATTAAGAAACTTCTTCTGACGGCCAACGCCGCCGATCAGCTCGGCCCGACACTGCTGAACAGCGTTCCGCACGAGATTGTCGATGGCGATACCGTATCCCGGTCGCTGCCCCAGGGTGCCGTGCATCAGGGCGTTGCGCTGTCTTGTGGCCGCCTGCCCGGCCGCACCCTTGCCGAGGTTTTAAAGCCTTCCGAAGGTCGCCGCGTCGTGCTGCTGCTGGATCAGGTGACCGACCCGCACAATGTCGGGGCGATCCTACGCTCGGCCGCCGCATTCGGCGTCGACGCGGTGGTGATGCAGGACCGCAACGCCCCGCCCGAATCGGGTTCTCTGGCCAAATCGGCCTCTGGCGCGCTCGACATCGTGCCGTTCGTCAGCGTGGTAAACCTGTCACGGGCCCTGGATGAATTGGGCGAGATGGGCTTTTTACGCATCGCCATGGCGGGCGACGGCGAAGCGACGCTGAAGGAAGCCGCTGCGGGCAAGGACATTGCTCTGGTGCTGGGATCTGAAGGATCGGGCATCCGCCGCCTGGTGCGTGAGCATTGCGACACCTCGGCCTTTGTGGCGATCGACCCGGCGATGGAAAGCCTCAACGTTTCCAACGCGGCAGCCATCGCAATGTACGAACTGCGCCGCTAACTGTTGAAACGCGCCGATTTACGCGAGCAGTTCGGCGCGATATTTTTCCAGGATGGAGAAATTCTCCATCAGATGGGCAAGCCGCTCGATATGGGCCGTAGTGAAGTAGCTGCGGCCCCTGCCCGCCGCACCTTTGTTGAAGCGCAACTCCCCACGCTCCTTCCAGCAGCCATCCAGCGCAGCACGACACACCGCCTCCGGCTGCGGCACCCCGGCATGGCTCAGGCAACGTTGCAACACACCCAGCGGATCGGTGAGCCAGTTGGAAAAATGCAATACCAGCACTGTGGTCGGGTGCATCGCGGCATAGGAAAGCCAGGTGGCAAAATAATTGACGTACCAGGGCCCGATCATATCAATCATAAAATCCGCCTTCCGCGTGACGGAGAAGGTCGGAAAGTCATCCGGCACCGCGCCACTGATATTTTCGGCGCGCGATTGTGGCACATCGAGAAACATGTCCCAAAGTGAAGCGAGCATGTCCGGAATCGAGCGGATCATAGTGATCGGTTTCAGCGACAGCGCTTCAATGAAATGACAGTTGCCGGGCCGGGCCAGCATGTGGGCATGAACGGCCATCGGCCCCTCGCACACACCGCCGCAATAGTAATACAGGAAAACCGGCAGATAGAGCTGCGCCTCGCGCCCGCCCTGGGCATGAACCGCACGCACCAGACTGCCACCAGACGCCACAACGGCCGACGTGCACAGGAAGGTGCCAGCACTTTTGGGCGGAAAGGCAAACAGCAACACGGGACGACGCTGAGACAGCCCCTGCAGATAATCCGCCAGCGGCCCCGTGAAGGTGCCATCCATTTCCGGTTGGGAAAAGGCAGCCTGAACCGCCAATTCATCGAAGCCGATGCTCACAGAACCATCCCCGCCCGCCAGTTGTGATGCCGTAATCGCGAAAATATAAAACGCGTAAAAGTTTTATGTTTATATGTATAAATTTTTTATATCATCCCGACAAGAACCCGGAACATTTCCGGTTCAAACCGAAAATATTTTAGTCGCCGGGGCCGCAGCGATCGTGCAGGCCACGTCAGCTTACAGAATTTCGTCCTGCCAATCGGCCAGCACGGGATAGAGCTGGATCATGGCCGCCAGCCGATCAAAATGTGCCTGAGAAAAATACGTTCTGCCGCGCCCACTGACACCTTTGTTGAAACGCATGTCGTTGCGCCCCTGCCAGGAATATTCCAGCGCCGCCTGACAAACCTCGCGCGGACGAGGCATGCCGGCATGCTGCAGAATCCGCCCCAGCACAGAAGTCGGATCGGCAACAAAATCCCGATATTTGGGCAGCAATACCGTCTGCGGCTGATCCGCCGCATAACTGATCCAAGATGCGTAATTGCTGACATACCAAGGGCCAAGCAGATCGATCAGCATATCCGCCTTATGTGCGTCACTGAAATCCGCGAAATCTTCCGGCAGCGGACAAATGATGCAGCGCTGCAATTCAATCGGCTCGTTCATCAACATATCCCACGTTGACGCCAGCATGTCGGGGATCGACCGGATCATCACCGCCGGCTTCAGGGATAACATGTTGATCAGATGGCGGTTGGCCAGGCGGGCCTGCATATGCACATGGGTTACCATCGGACCAGCACAAATGCCGCCGCTATAATATTCCACGAACGTCTGCAAGCGGAACTGATCTTCACGCCCACCCTGCGCAGTCACCGAACGCACCAGCGCACCATTGACAGCAAGCACCGCCGCATTGCGTAAGAAAGATCCGGCAGATTTTGGCGGAAAGGCCAGGATAAGCGTGGGACGACGCCGGGAAATCGTGCGCAGATGGTCTGCGCTTTCACCTTGATAGAGGCCATCAACATCCGGTGAATCAAACAAAACACGTATGTCGTCAGTACTATACGAAACCGGCTGCACTGCATTGTCGATCAGGGTCATATCTTACCTACACAATTACACGCCCACCTGAACAACAGACATACGCAAATTAGCCCGCAAGGCTAAAGCCCGGCGGGTCACAAACGATGGCGATACGAAAACTTGCGACAGGGCGGAACAAAAAACGCTGCAACACAAATGGTTTTAAAGTGTCCCGCTCATGCAAAACACGTCAAAGTAGTTCTGCAACCATATTTTTGAGCACCGGATAACGGCTCAGCATCCGTTCGAGACGGGCAAAATGATCGGGGGTAAAATAACTTTTACCGCGCCCGCTGATGCCACGGCTGAAACGCAGTTCGCCGCGTTCGTCCC
>JBAVPS010000459.1:0-3008 GCA_049693315.1 Rhizomicrobium sp.
CGTGCGTTCATCCGATGTCTTGGCATGCTGGGTGACGGGGACCTGATAGCGGGTTGCGGCGGCACCGATGGTGGATAATGCTGTCATTGTTGCGCTCCTGTTGGGTTAAGGGGCAACGTAACGACCCGCGCGTTAAGACCGTGACAAGAGGCGTGGTTAAATCCTCCGCCTGAAAAACGGGAAAATTTTAAAAATTCTTAGTCACGGTGACAGCCTTGCGCGCGGCGGTGCAGGCTGATGGCTGGCGTGTTGGGGACTTCCAAGATGCGGCAGTTCCGAACATAGAATTCGACCCAGCCTTAGAACGCTGTGTCATGACGCCGGTTAGTTCTTGAGCGTGACCTCTTTCGCAAGCGTTACGGTCTTGTGGCTGATATTGTCCGTCACCACGGCTTCCACCCGATAGGTGCCACGCGGGTCCTGCGGCTCGAAACGGATCATGAGTATCATGGGCTGGTCGTCGAATATGCTGAAGCGTTGGGGCACCTTTCGCTTAAGCGCTACTACGCCCTTGTGCGCGGCGCCGTCGTAAATTGTACCATCTGGTCGGATGGTCTTTATGTCATAGCTCACATCGGCAGAGAGATCGTCCGCTAGGCCGACGCCAGAAAAGCTAATTTTTTCTACGACATGGTCACCGGTCTTGACTTCGTCAAGTTCGGTAAGGATCGGAGCTTGATCATATGGTTTATCGAGTTCTTTCAGGTTTGCTTCGCTGATAAGCGCCAGCATTGCGCAGAAATCGCCGTCGCAGTTGGCCATGACGACACGTTTAGATTCTGCCTTGGCTAGCATCTCCTTAAGTTTTTTTTGCACTGGTCCTGTGCGCTTTTGTGCCTCCTTACGAACCATGCGCAATATGAGTTCGTGCTGGCTCATATTGGTGGCCAATGACCAAGCGACCGTCCGATGATAGACCTCATCGGTTTTCGGGTTGCCTGTGAATGTCACGCTTTCGTCAAGCAGATCAATCAAGCGTTCCGGATAGGCCACATTGCCGGTCGCTGAGAATGCCGCCCACATTACGTCCCACATTCCGGGCGTTTTAAGCGACAAGGTCATAAGTGTGGGCGCTTGCTGAGGCACGTATTCCGGCGTGTCGTGAAACACATCCGCTATCAAATCGGCATGTCCGGACATCCACAACGCACGCTCAATGACGGCTTTTGCTCCTGCGTTCGGTGCCACACGCCCAACCCAGCCGCGTACTAGGTTCGGATTTTCTGTAAACACCGCAATGAGGAAACCTGTAGCCGGTGGAGAGAAATTGGGGTTTTGGGAGAAATTAAAGCCCGCAAGCCAATGGACAAAGGCGCCGACATGCCTCACGTCCTTATCGACATAATAGTAGGTTATCCAGTGGCTGACATCCTTGTCGTCGAAGACCTGCGCCTGCACAGGAACGGATGCCGCAAAGCAAAAGACCAATAGAATTACCAAACGCCTCATGTCTTGCTCCCCAATATACTGCCAATCTAGCCCCGCCTAATCGCCGTTCAGGTCGTGTCCTAATTTATATTTCGAGTCTGTTTTTTTCAGTCTCGGGTAAATCACATACACCCAGATTAGTGACCCGACGATCCACAAGGCCACCCCAGCGGCAACGATCATAGCATCCCGCAGACTTCCGACCGCGAATTTGTAGATTCGGTAAACACCCACCATGATGATGGGCGGTCCGATAATAAGAGTTGGAAGGAAAGTCCAAAATGGGCGGTGGTTCATTTTGTCCTCGTTTCAGCCACTTTTGCCGCCCGGACGGCTTGCCGTGGCCCGATGATCGATCACATATTCAGCACGGCAATCTGATCGTATTACTGTAAAACGCCAAAGGCTAGTTATAGCGCTAACCGGAAGCCCGTTAAATCCGTCTGCAACGTCCTTCTTTTTCCCGGCAGTTTTTGCGGGGTGAGGATGAACGAATGCGCCCCCTTGTCATTCCCTTACGAGAACGGATTGCGGCGCAATCTGTTTGAGGGAAGGGAAACCAGGTGCTGTCCATGGCACATCCCATCAGAAAAAAACGGTGCCTGTGTGTTGTGGTTCCGTGATGTGTGAAGACCTGGGTCCCCTTTCCTTCGCGCTTACGCGAAACGCGCGCGCTCAGCCGGGGATGACAGGTGTGTAGTGGGATGGGGGAACCCGTAACAACATGACGGCAGATGAGGTACCTCGCTTCCCACGGGCTTCAACGGCCCTAAGGGAACACGGTCTCTCGTCCGCCACCGCTGCGGACACTTTATCACATGCGGCGGCTGATAAGTTACAAGGGAAACCAGGTGGTTCCGTCAGACAGATTTTGTCAGACCGCGCCGGTGCATATTTTTCGCTGGGATTGATGGGGCTCACGACCTGGGTCCCCTTCCTTCAGGCTCGCTGTACGCTCGCCTTCGCCGGGGATGACTGGGGCTTTTGGCTTGACTGCCGTTGCCGCCAATATATTTGTGGCGGCACGAGGGTTTCGCGCCGCCACATCCTTTATCCCCATAAAATAACGATAAATCTTACTTCGCGACCTGATCATAGAAATGGATCAGGTCACCGCGCATTCTGGCCAGCGCTTCGGGGCGGACATAGACCATGTGACCGGATTCGTAATAGGCGAAGCTGAGATTCTTGCGCCGTTCGGGGTCCAGCCGCATATGGCCCAGATCATATTCGGTGCCGAAAAACGGCGTTGCCATATCGTAATAGCCGTTGAGCGACAGCACCTTCAAATGCGGGTTCTGGCGCATCGCCGATGCCAGATCGAGCGCGGTGTTCGCCGTGGACATCGGGCCATAACCGCCATCGGGGCCTTTGTGCTTCATATCCCAGGAGGCGAAAACCTCCTCGTAAAAGTTCGGGCGGTATTTAAGCTGGGTTTTATAGCCCAGTGTGCCGAACAGATAGGTGTTGACCGCCGCAATATAGGCGCCGCTGATCGCCGCATCGGCGGCATCATATTCCGGGTTTTCGCCCGCCGTATCGATGTCGGTGCCGGTGAAGCGGGAATCCAGCCGCCCGAC
>JBAVPS010000460.1:0-8504 GCA_049693315.1 Rhizomicrobium sp.
GTACACTGATATTCAACCGGTCTGACGACATCAGTTTCGCAGGCAGCATTTCCGGCAACGGGAATCTGACTAAACAGGGGGCTGGCGTTCTCACCCTGACCGGTACAAACAGCTACAGCGGTATCACCCTGATCAGCCATGGCACGTTGCGTGCCGGTTCCACTTCAGCGCTATCGGCACAAAGCAGTGTGACGATTGGATCTGGTACCACGCTGGATCTGGCCAGTTATGACAGCACTGTTGCTGCCCTGTCAGGCGCGGGTACTGTTACGCTGGGCAGTGCCACACTGACACTCAGCACAGGGGGGCTGTATACCGGCGTCATTTCCGGTACGGGTGGCGTAGCCCTTAACGGTGGCACACTGACGCTGACGGGTACCAACACTTATACCGGCGCCACCACCATCACCAGCGGTGCCACGCTGCGGATCGGCGATGGTAATGCCTCAGGCAGTGTGGCCGGCAATATCGTCGACAATGGCGCGCTGGTGTTCAACCGGTCTGATACACTCAGCTATACCGATGTGATTTCCGGCGCAGGCGGGCTTACCGTCAATGGCGGCATGCTGATCCTCAACGGTGTCAACACCTATACAGGTACAACCACTGTCAACGCCGGAACGCTGCAGATTGGCGATGAGAATCACAGCAGTGCCAGCATAGCCAGCAGTGTCACGGTCGAATCCGGTGCGACCTTGTCGGGCCACGGTACCATTTACGGCAGCGTTACAGCGGATGACGGGGCAACGGTGAAACCCGGCGGCTCAATCGGCACCCTTTCTGTCACCGGCGATTTGACGATGTCCTCTGGCAGCAAGCTGGAGGTCGAGGTTTCCGGTGACCAGTATTCAACCGTATCGGTTGCTGGTACGGCCACTATCGGCGGAACACTTCTTATCGATGCGGATTCCAGCCTGCCGTCGGATACCTCTCTCACCCTTGTGTCGGCCAGCAGTGTCAGCGGCAGTTTTTCGAGTGTTGAGGTTTCTGGTCTGGACAGCGATGCGGTCTACAGTCTGACCAGCACGGGAACCTCGATTTCCCTGACCAGCAGCACGGCGGCAACATCCGTCACAGGGCTGTACAGCGATCTGGTCACCACCAACTTCGCAACACTTCATACCCTGAACGCAACCCTGCTGGAACACCCGCTACAAACAGAAACTGGTCTATCCGTTTGGGCGACATCGTTTGGTCATGCCGGAACCCAGCAACATACGGGTGACTCGCAGGATTTTAGCTCACGTGGGGCTGGCATTATCGGTGGTGTGAATGTCAGACAGGAAAATGGTTTCCACTATGGCCTTGCCGTTGCGTATGACCAGACGGCACTATCTGTTCACAGTAGTGGTGGAACAGCCCTGGCAAACACAGCCTATTTTGCGGCCGATGCAGGAACACCCCTTGCTTACGGGCAAATCGATGGCGGCGTGTTCTATTTCTTCAGCACCACCGGGGTGCATCGTAACGCGATGGTGTCGAACCCGGATAGCCATGGCTTTGGTGCCATGGCGCAATACAGCATTCACATTGATGATGTGATGCCTTATGCCCGCATCAGCTATATCCGCCAGTACCGGGGCTCCACGACAGAGACCGGCGGCAGCAACAATCTAGCAGTGGCAGAACGAAACTATAATTCGTTACGCGGGGATATCGGGGCACGTTACAGCCACGATTTCGATCTGGGTAATGCGGTGAGGCTTACCCCGGAAGCCGGAGTTGGCCTGTCCACCGAACTTGCTAGTTCATCGCGTAAGTCTGTGGTGCAGCTTAGCAGCGATACTTCCAGCTGGATCACGCCGGATTATGCCAAGCCGGATAATTTTGCCTACACTGCACGGGCAGGCATGACGCTGAAACTCGATCAGGATATGACCTTTTCGATCTACACCAGTGGCCGCAAAGGCAAACATGGCGAAGAAGGTATGCTTGGCCTGAACGGCAGCTTCCGTTTCTAAGCTGCCAACATGGCGAACACGAGAAAGGCCGGGGGATTACCCCGGCCTTTTGTTTATACGCCTAGAAAACGGTTTATTATTTCGCCCTGGCGATAATGGTATCGACGTAGACTTTCGTCTTATGCCACGCCGCGGCATTGGCAATCATCTGATCAACGCCACGCGCTTTCTTCCAGCCCAGAACCGCGCCCGCCTTGGTGCTATCGGCGATCAGGGTGGCCGGATCACCAGCGCGCCGTTCCACCGTACCCGGCGTAAAGTCGGGGCGGTTCAACTCCTTGCGGGCGGCATCGACAATTTCCTGCACCGAGTAGCCTTCACCGCTGCCCAAATTGAAGATGTTATTTTCGCCACCGTTCAGCAGGTAATGCAGCGCCCGCACATGGGCATCGGCCAGATCCATGACATGGATATAGTCGCGCACCGCGGTGCCATCGCGCGTCGGATAATCTGTACCGAAAATTTTGAAGCCACGGGCCAGATCCAGCGCATCCTGCACCGCCTTGGGCGCATCGATCAGCCCCAGCACCAGACGCGGCAGCAGATGGGTTTCGGGATAATGGGTTTCGCCCAGGCCCGCTTCCGGTGCTGCGCCGGCGACGTTGAAGTAACGCAGCGTAGCCGAAGTGATGCCGGAGATGGTCCGCAGATAGGTTTCGGCTTCCAGCTTCGACTGACCATAGGGATTGATCGGCTTGGTCGGGCGGGTTTCGACGATGGGATCGGGTTCTGTCACTTCGCCATACACGGCAGCGGTAGAGGAGAACACGACATGCTTCACACCACATTCCGCGATGGTGTTGAAGAAGATCTTCGCCTTGTCGCGGTTGTTGGTGAAGTATTTTCCCGGATTCCTGACCGACTCCCCGACCTCGATAAAGGCGGCGAAATGCAATGCGGCAACCGGCTTGAACTCGGCACAAACCGCACGGACGAAATCGGCATCACCGACATCACCCTGGCGGAAGGGACCGGATTTGTCCGCGGCCCATTTGTTGCCGTTGACCAGACTATCGATCACTACCGGCGTAAAGCCGGAGGATTTCAAAAGATGCGCGACATGACTGCCGATATAGCCTGCGCCCCCGGAAACCAGAACGACCTTGTTTTCTGCCATCGTATTTCGCCTTTTACTGAGCTTTTTTCAGGCCGTAGGTCGAGATCAGGCGGCCTTGCGGATTTTCCTTGGACACAAAGGCCCACCAGTCATCAGTCTGATCCTTCGGCACCAGCGCAATGATCGAGCCGCCGAAACCGCCACCGCAAATCCGCGCGCCATTGACGCAAAAACGGTTGGAGGATTCGACCAGTGCATCGATTTCAGGAATCGTCACTTCGAAATCATCGCGCTGCGAAACATGGCTTTGGGCAATCAGCGCCGCCTGGGTCTTCACATCGCCTGCTTCTAAGGCTTTGACGAAAGCCAGCACACGTAAGTTTTCGGTCACGACATGGCGGGCGCGCTTGCGGATCAGCGGATCGGCAATGGCTTCCACCTTGGGCAAGTCGGCTTCGGTCAGCTGACAGAGCGTTTCAACGCCCAGAAGGTCACGTGCGGCGGTGCATTCGGCCACACGCTGGCGATAGCCGCCGCCCTTGGCCAGATCATGCTTCTTGCCGCAATCGACCAGCATCACCACCTCGTCAGGGGGCAGCGGATACTGCTGATAGGCCAGCGTTTTGGTGTTGAGCAGCAAGGCCTGACCGGGGCGACCGACCGAGGAAGCAAACTGATCCATCTTACCGCACGGCACGCCGACAAAATCATGCTCGGCGACATGGGCCATCAGGGCGATTTCTTCATCGCTTAACGTCAGTCCGTACAGCCCTTTGAGCGAGCGGATCACCGACACGCACAGCGCCGCCGATGACGAGATACCGCTGCCAAACGGCACTTCGCTTTCGATATGAATCGACAACGCAGGCAGCTTGGCTTTTTCCGCCACGGCCTTGACCGAACCCATGACATAATCGGTCCAGCCTTCGCGCGGAAGATCGGCCAGCGTCAGCACAATTTTCTCGTCCGGGAAGCGGCCACTGGTCAGCGTCACCTGACCGGCAGGGCCGGCTTCTTCTGTGACGGTGGCCGTGGTGTAAAACGGCAGCGGCGTGGGCAGCACATGCCCGCCATTAGTGGCATAATCGGTATGTTCGCCGATCAGATTGGCGCGCGCGGGCGCCTTGGCGGTAAAGCTGCTCACAGGGAACCCTCCAGTTTAACATTACGCAGATTTTCGGCCGCCTGTTCCGGCAGCATATCGACCAGATACGAGCCCGCGCCCTGTTCGACGCTGGCCAGGAATTTCAGCTTCGTCGCGGTGCGCAAGCTCGGATAGAACTCGACATGGAAGGGGAAGAAATCTTCCATACCACGCGGGGCAGCGTAGGCCAGCATGACATAGGGGCAATCGCGGCCAAAGAAGGCATCGTATTGGCGCTGTACCTGCCCCAGCAGGGCGGCGAAATCGCGAACCTCGGCATCGGTCATATCCGACGGGCGGGCGCGGAAGGTCTTGGGCGCAATCCACACTTCATAGGGCAAACGGGCGAAGGGCGGAATGAACGCCGACACCGTGTCGGTATCGGCCACCGAATAGGTTTTGTTGGCAGCCAGCTGCTGGATTTTGTAGCCGTCCTTGAAGCTCTGCGCCATGGTGCCGATCACCGGCGGCATGAAGGGGAAGGCATAAATCTGGCCGTGGGGGTGCTGCAGGGTGCAGCCAGCTTCCTCGCCACGGTTTTCGAACGGCATCACCACCTCGACATCGGGCAGCTCGGCCATCAGACGATTAATGCGGTCGCCCCAGACGCGGACCAGAAGCTCGCGCCGTTCCGCCGGTAAGGTGCCCATCTTGCCGGTATGGTCGGCGGAATAGACGATAACCTCGCAATTACCCGCCACACTGTCGATCGCAATACCAAGCGCATCCAGCCCGGGGATTGGTTCGGGCTTGGGGCAATGCTTCTGCAGCGAGGAAAAGCGGTTGTCGAACACCGCCACCGAGAAATCCTTCACCGGGATCTCGCCATCAGGCGCTTCCGGGCACAGCGGGCAGGCGTTGGCGGCGGGCTTAAAGGTCCGGGTCTGACGATGCGCGGAATAGACCACCCATTCGCGGCGCACCGGATGCCAGCGGCGATGGGAATGGCCAAGGACATGCTGGCCCTCGCCCTCCGGCCACGCGGGCGGGTTGGAGAAATCACCATACAGATGCAGGCTGCGCCCGTCAGGCATGGTGAAAGTCTGAGACTTTAATTTCGAATCGCTCATCACAAACCGGCCATATGTGTTTTCGTGGCGCTTCACCCCGGCGCGGCCGGTGCAAAACGCCCTCTGATCCAGACTGTTAGGAACCGTGAAGAACCCCGTTTTCAGGCAAAACCGCCTCACCGACCTGACGGCGGACAGACATGTCTCAAATGGAGGCGAAAGCCCCGCCGCAAGGCTCCTACCCGGCGGGTTCCGTACCTATGATTTATATTATAATTTGCCCCATTCCTGTCAAGCATAGCCATCTGGCCAGCCCTAGGACAGATCAGCGCCCCTGTAATCTGCCCCGCCCGATTTCCCGTTAAAAGTTATGGCAACTTACCTTTGACGGTTGAGACACAGCTATCTTTTAAAAAGCATGATAAACCGACTTTGCGACGGCGTTACGATACCGTAAAGTGCCCGCCATGCGACGCATCATTCATCTTGTTTTTTCGCCGGCTTCGCGGCTGGCGCGCCTTATGATTGGGGAAAAGCGCCTCGCCTGCGACTATTTGCTGGCGGAGGATGCGTCGGCGCATCTGCCTGTCTTCGTCGACCAGGATGAAACCCGCTGCGAGGGCCTGTGGGCCATTGTCGATCATCTTGAAGGCGAATATGAAAACTATCCGCTGTTCCCCGAGGATACGGCCACACGGCGCGAGGCCTTGCGCTGGCTGGATCTGATGATGGGTGTGTTTCCCGAAATCGTCACCCGGCGCATTGTGTTTGAAAAAGCTAATCCGCGCTTTACCGGGGCGCCGTCCCGTTCGACGCCGGATATGAATGTTATCCGCAAAGGGCGCGAGGAATTGCACAAAGCCCTGACCGCCTACGGTGCCATTGTCGAGGCGCGCGGCAACCTGACCAGCAAGGCCTGCACCATCGCCGATCTGGCGCTGGGGGCCAATCTGTCGGCGCTCGACTATTTCGGCGAAGTAAAATGGAATGATTATCCCGCCATGCGGGAATGGTATATGCGCATTAAATCGCGCCCGGCTTTCCGCTCGCTTCTGGCCGACCGCGTCCCGGGCCAGCCACCGGTCGCGCATTATGCCGAACTCGATTTCTGAAATCCCGACACCGGCCGACAGGCTGGCCGCGATCCGGGCGGCCGCGGCCGCAGAAGGCTTTGACCTGATCCGCATTGCCCCGCCGACACTGCCCGCGGATGCCGGGGTGCGCCTGCGCCGATTTCTGGCTGCCGGGCACCACGGCACTATGGAATGGCTGGCGCGCAACGAAGAAAAGCGGGCCGATCCCCAAACCCTATGGCCCGAGGTTAAAAGCGTCATCATTCTGGCGATGCGCTATGATCCGCCTGCGGACGGACGCGGTGATAACGCTTTTGCGGCCTATGCGCTGGGCGATGATTACCACGATGTCATCAAAAAACGCCTTAAAACACTGGCCGGATGGATGGTCACGACCTTTGGCGGCGATGTGAAGGTGTTCGTGGATACCGCGCCGGTGCTGGAGAAATCACTGGCCGAACAGGCGGGACTTGGCTGGCAGGGCAAACACACCAGCCTGATCAGCCGCGCGCTGGGCAACTGGTTTTTCCTTGCCGAAATTTTCACCACGCTGGAACTGCCGCCAGATCGTCCGACCACGAATCATTGCGGGGCCTGTCACGCCTGTCTCGACATCTGCCCGACCGGGGCGCTGATCGGGCCGGGCGAGATGGATGCGCGGCGGTGCATCTCGTACCTGACCATCGAGCATAAAGGTCCGATCCCCCGCCACTTACGCGCCAAAATCGGCCCGCGCATTTATGGTTGCGATGCCTGTCTGGCGATTTGCCCGTGGAACAAATTTGCCAAAGCGGGGGCCGATCCGCTGCTGATGCCCCGTCCCGGGCTGGCTGCGATGGACGTGCAGGATTTCATTGGCCTTGATGACGCTGCGTTTCGGGCGCTGTTCCGGGCCTCGCCTATAAAGCGGATCGGGCGGGACCGCTTCATCCGCAATGTGCTGATCGCACTTGCCAACACATACCGCCACGACCTGATGGCCGATGTTGTGCGGCGGCTTGATGATGAATCGGCGCTGGTGCGTGGGGCCGCGGTGTGGGCGTTGGGCGTGCTCGATCCGCAGGAAGCCGGGCGGCAGAAAACCCTGCGCCTGCCCGCCGAAGCCGATGAAGATGTGCAGGCGGAATGGAATGCCCCTAATGCACCGTGAGCGGTTTGGGGTCCGGCCCCATTTCCTGAATGAGCTTCCTGGCTGCCAGCGCCGCATCACCCCGGCCCTTGGTCGCCTTCTGCCAATCCTTGCGCGCACCGACACGGTCGCCCGCTTCGTATTTCATGCTACCACGTTCGACCAGCGCCGCCGGATAATCGGGATAGAGCGTCAGCGCACGTAAAATATCCGATGCCGCATCAGTCTTGTGGCCCAGCGCGCGGCGGGCACTGGCACGCAGCGACAACAAATCGGCCCGGTCCTGATCGATCAGAATCGCGGCGGACAGATCGGCCTCGGCCCCGTACCAATCCTTGACCAGAGCGCGGGCGCGGGCCCGACCGGCATGCATTTCAACATCATTGGGTGTCAGCGACAAAGCGGTCGTGAAAGATGCCACCGCCTTGCGCGGCTGACCGGCCAGTAACCAGGCATTACCCGCCTGATCGGCCAACGCCGCCCGCTCGTCTGAAGCGCCAATGCCCTTGCCCTTGGACAGGCTGTCGAGCCGACTGGCCGCATCGCCATACCGTTTGAGCGCAATCATTGCGAGCGCCAGACAATGGGTGGCCGGGGCCGCACCGCCACCCGCCTGCCACTGACTGGCTTCAACCAGCGCCTGCTTGGGATTTTTCTGAGTCAGACGGATGCAACCATTATAATCGTTGAAATTCTCTGCCGCCGCCGGAACCGCAAAGGCCGCTGCGGCACAGAGCAAAACAAGAACCCGCTTCATGGCGTGGTCTCCGCATAAAGGGCGGCGATGGTCTCGCCCAACAAGGTCAGGTCAGACGGCGTCGACAAACGATGATCGCTGTTTTTTAAATAGGTCAGCCGCACATCGCCTTCGATACTCTCGGCCAGTTTAAGGCTGCGCTGCCACGGCACGCTTTGGTCTTTCATGCCGTGCAGAATACGAATGGGGAAATCCACCGTGATCGGTTTATCGAGCACCATATTGGCCCGCCCGCTTTCAATGAAGGCCCGCGTGATGGGATAGGTGCCGGTCTCGTCGGTATGATCCCACGCCCCGGTTTCCCAGATGGTTTTCTGCACCTCCGGCGGCAACTGATCCCACATCAGATCATCGGTAAAATCCGGGGCCGGGG
>JBAVPS010000461.1:0-12595 GCA_049693315.1 Rhizomicrobium sp.
CCGCCACCCCGCCCCCGCAGACTTTCCCGCTGTGACCATCCTGAAGCCCCTGCATGGTGACGAGCCGGGCCTTCGCGCCAATCTGACCAGCTTTTTCCGTCAGGACTATCCGGGGCCGCTTCAGATCATCTTCGGGGTGCAGAGCCGTACCGACCCGGCGATTAAAATTGTGCAAAGCCTGTGCGACCAGTACCCGGCGGTAAATGCCGCACTGGTAATCAGCCCGCGCGTGCATGGCGACAATGCCAAAATCTCCAATCTGGCCAACATGGAGGCCAGCATAACCGGCAATATCCGCCACCAGATGATTGTCATCAGTGACAGCGATATTGCCGTCGCCCCCGACTATTTACGCGCACTTGCCGCAGCGCTGGCCCCGGCGGACACGGGGGCGGTGACCTGCCTCTACACCGGCTGGGCTGCCACGCCAGGAATCGGCGCGCGGCTGTCGGCGATGGGCATCAGCTATCATTTTCTGCCCAATGTGGTGACGGGGATAAGCCTTAAAATGGCCAAGCCCTGCATGGGGTCGACCATCGCGCTGTCGTCGGCAACATTATCAGACATCGGCGGCATCGCCGCCTTTGCCGATTATCTGGCTGATGATTACGAGATTGGCCGGGCGGTCCGCGACCGTGGCCTTGAAGTCGCGGTTCCCGGCTTTGCCGTGCGCCATGGCTGCACCGAGGCGAGCTTCAAAGCGTATTTCACGCACGAGTTGCGCTGGATGCGCACCATCGCCATTAACGATATTGCGGGCCATGTTGGCAGTATAGTTACCCACCCGGTGCCCCTTGCCCTCATTTCTTACGCGTTTTTTGCTTTACTGGGTGGGCCATTCTCCCTAAACGCTTTGTATCTACTTGGCGCTACCCTTGGCGCCCGCGCTATGCTCAAATGGCGTATCGATCGTTGTTTCGGTGCCACAAGCGGCCCGATATGGCTCCTGCCGCTCAGAGACATATGCGCATTTTGCGTTTTTATTGTCTCGCTCTTCGGCGGCCCGGTTGATTGGCAAGGCGAAAAGTTGCATGTCGCGGCGGGCGGGATCCTGTCCAAAGCAGATAGCCCGGCGAAAAACAGAGGTTAAGTGATGAAGTCTTTATTCCTTCAAGCCCCATCCTATGACGGTTACGACGGCGGCGCCGGTGCCCGCTATCAGATGAAGCGCGAGGTGAAGAGCTTCTGGTACCCGACATGGCTGGCACAGGCCGCCGCCATGGTCGAAGATTCCAAGCTGATCGACGCCCCGCCGCACAAGCTGCACTACAAGGATATCGAGGCCGATATTAAGGCGCACGAACTGATCGTGCTGCACACCTCGACACCGTCGTTCAAGTCCGACTGCAAAACAGCCCGGATGATTAAACAAAGCAATCCGAAGGCCATCGTCGGCTTTATCGGTTCCAAGGTTGCGGTGCAGCCGCAGGAAAGCCTGGAAGCCTGCGAGGCGATCGATTTCGTCGCCCGCAACGAATATGAATTCACCATTCAGGAACTGGCCCGTGGCGATGCGTGGGAAGGGATCAAGGGGATCTCGTACCGCGACAAGTCCGGCACCATCGTGCACAATCCTGAGCGCGAAATCCTGACCGATATGGACAAGCTGCCCAGCGTGCTGCCGATCTATAAGCGCGACCTCAAGATCGAGAATTATTACGGCGGCTACCTCAAGCATCCCTATATGTCGTGGTACACCGGCCGTGGCTGCAAATCGCATTGCACCTTCTGCCTGTGGCCGCAGACGATTTCAGGCCACAAGTACCGCACCAAGTCGATCCCCTATGTGATCGAGGAAGTGAAGTACATGAAGGCGAATTTCCCGCAAATTCGCGAAATCTTCTTCGATGACGGCACCCTGACCGACAACACCGAACGCGTTGAGGAACTGGCCAAGGAACTTGGCAAGCTGGGCGTGACCTGGTCGTGCAATGCCAAGGCCAATGTGCCGCGCAAGACGCTCGAAATCATGAAGGCTAACGGCCTGCGCATTCTGCTGGTCGGCTATGAAAGCGGCAATCAGCAGATTCTGCACAACATCAAAAAAGGCCTTCTGGTCGATGTTGCCCGCCGCTTCTCCAAGGATTGCCACGAGTTAGGGATTCTGGTCCACGGCACCTTCATCCTCGGCCTGCCGGGCGAAACCCGCGAGACCATGAAGGAAACGCTGGCCTTCGCCAAGGAAGTCAATCCGCGCACACTGCAGGTTTCGCTGGCCGCGCCCTATCCGGGCACCTACCTGTACCAACAGGCCAAGGAAAATGGCTGGTTCGCATCGGATGTTGACCTTTTGACCGACGACGGCACCCAGATCGCGCCGCTGAACTATGACAATTTAAGCCATCACGAGATTTTCGAGGCTGTGGAAGACTTCTATCGCAAGTTCTATTTCCGCCCGTCGAAGATTTTCGAAATCCTCGGTGAAATGTGCACCTCGCCGGAAATGTTCGGTCGCCGCTTACGCGAAGGCGTCGAATTCTTCCAGTTCCTCAAAACCCGCGAGGACATGATCGTCTCTTAACGCTGGCCCCATTACTCATCCTTCGACAGGCTCAGGATGAGGGACTAGATCAAACCAACAAGGCCTCATGCAGAGCCTCATCCTGAGCTTGACGAAGGATGGCGAAGCATGAGGTTTTTTTTATTGATATGACAAACATCCAGACCGCACACGCACAGACCAAACTGATTGTCACCGCCGATGATTTCGGTGCCGATGTGGCGGTCAACGACGCCATCATCCGTGGCCATCGTGACGGCATTCTGACCGCCGCCAGCCTGATGGTCGCCGCCCCGGCCGCCGCTGACGCCGTGCTGCGGGCCAAAGCCTATCCCAAACTGGGTGTCGGGCTGCATCTGGTGCTGGTCGAGGGCCGCCCCACCCTGCCGCCCAAGCTGGTGCCGGATCTGGTTGGGCCCGATGGGTATTTCCGCACCGACATGGCATGGCAGGGGGCACGCATGTTCTTTCTGCCCCATGTCCGCAAACAGCTGGCCGCCGAAATCACCGCCCAGTTTGAAGCCTTTGCCGCCACCGGGCTGGCGCTCGACCATGTTAACGCCCACAAGCATTATCATCTGCACCCCACCATCGCCGCGCTGACGCTGAAGATCGGCACATCCTATGGCCTGAAGGCTATGCGGGTGCCCTATGAGCCTGCCGAAGTTATCCACAGGGTGGAGCCGGATGCCCCGCACAGTGCGCTGGTCGCCTGGTACGCCCAAAAGCTCAAACGCACGCTGGCCCGTGACGGGGTGCGCACCACCGATGCCACCTTTGGCCTGAGCTGGTCCGGGGCAATGACCACCGAACGGGTCTGCGGATTGCTCAAAGCCTTGCCGCCGGGATTGAACGAAATCTATTTTCACCCCGCCATGGTGGATAGTTATCCACAGAGCGCCCCCGGCTACCGCTACCGCGAAGAAGCCAACGCCCTGACCGCGCCCGAGGTGCTTGCATTGGTGCGACAAGCTGGTATGGCCTTGGGGCCCTTTGCCGCCTTCGGCTGAGGGTCAAGGCAATGGTGACAGTCTGACTATGCGCAAATTCGGAATCTGGGCGGCGCTGGCCGCCGGCTTTGTCCTTGCCATCGGCGTGTTATGGCATATCGGCATCGGCCCGGTGCTTGCCGCCATCGCCCGCGTCGGCGTCATCGGTTTTATCCTGATCTGTCTGGCCAATGTGCCGGTGATCTTCTTTCTTGGCCTGGCGTGGCGCGCGCTGGTCGGGCCGCTGGCCGCCCACTGGGTGTTCTTTGCCTCGCGCCAGTTGCGTGATTCGGCCACCGATCTTCTGCCCTTCACCCAGATCGGCGGCATCGTCATCGGGGCGCGGGCTGGCATTCTGGGCGGCATTCCACCGGTCGCCGCCTATGCCTCGACCGTGGTCGATGTCACCGCCGAGATGATGGCGCAGATCGCCTTTACCATTTTAGGGCTGCTGATCGGGCTGGCCAAAATCAAGGCGACGCCCGAGCTTGCCCCCTATGCCGACGGACTGATTCTGGGCACGGTCCTGTTCATTCCGGCGATTGCCGCCTTTGTCGTGTTACAGCGCAAAGGGGCGAAGCTGGCCGCAGGGCTGGCCGGGAACTTCCTGCCCGCCGCCGTGGCGCACACCCAGGCATTTACCGACCATATCGAGGCGCTCTATCGCCAGCCCGGCAAACTGGCGGCAGCATCCAGCTGGCACCTGTTAGCGTGGCTGGCCAGCGGCGTCTGGCTGTGGGTGATTTTCCGCCTCTGCGGGGCCGACATTGATCTGTTAAGCGCCCTTGCCATCGAAAGCCTGCTGGCGGCGCTACGCGGGATCACCGTGTTCATTCCGGCCTCGATCGGGGTGCAGGAAGCAGGCTATGCCGCGCTGGCCCCGGTGTTCGGGGCCGGGCCGGAGGTCGGGCTGGCGGTGTCGCTTTTGAAGCGCGGGCGCGATATTATTCTGGGTATACCGGTACTGCTGATCTGGCAGTGGATCGAAGGCCGCCGGGCGCTGCAAACCGATCAGCCCGACCAGACAGCTTAAAGGAATTTGACGCGTGGGTGACAGCATCTTCATCACGGGGGCCAGCGGCTTTGTCGGCTCGGCCATTGCACGGATAGCCTTGCAGCGCGGGTTTCACCCCCGCCTGCTGGTGCGCGCCACATCGCGCCGCGATAATATTACCGGTCTGGACGCCGAAATCTGTGTCGCCGATATGGCGGACGAGGATGCACTGGCCGCCGCCATGAAGGGCGCGCGCTACTGCATTCATGCCGCCGCCGATTACCGGCTGTGGGCCAGAGATCCGGAAGAAATCGTCCGCCATAACCGCGAAGGCACCCGCGCCGTGATGGCTGCGGCGCTGAAGGCCGGGGTCGAACGCGTGGTCTACACCAGCTCGGTGGCAACGCTGCACCCGAATGAAGACGGCACACCGGTCGACGAAACCCATCGCCATACGCCGGAAAGTGCCATCGGTGCCTACAAGCGCAGCAAGGTGGTGGCCGAACGCGTGGTCGAGGAAATGGTGGCCCAGGACGGATTGCCCGCCATCATCGTCAATCCGTCGACCCCGATCGGCCCGCGCGACATCAAGCCGACCCCGACCGGGCGCATCATTGTCGAAGCCGCCGCCGGGCGCATTCCGGCATTCATCGAAACCGGGCTTAATCTGGCCCATGTCGATGACGTGGCTGAAGGGCATTTTCTGGCGCTGGAAAAGGGCCGGATCGGGCAAAGCTATATTCTGGGCGGCCAGGATGTCGCCTTTCGCGACATGGTGGGGGAAGTCGCCCGTCTGGCGGGCCGCAAGGCCCCGACCATCGCTTTGCCGCGCACGCCGCTGCTACCGCTTGCCTATGCCGCCGAAATGGTGGCACGCTTTACCGGCAAGGAGCCGTTCATCACGGTCGATGGTCTGAAGATGGCGCGCTATCATATGTTCTTTTCTTCGGCCAAAGCGGCATCCGAGCTTGGCTATCACGCCCGGTCCTACACCGCGGCGCTGAAAGACGCCTATGACTGGTTCGACATGGCGGGGTATATAAAATGATCGCAGTGCTGATCCTGTCCCTTTTACCGCTGGCGATCTGGCTGGTGCTGGTGTTCGCCCGCCATTCCTTCTGGCTGATGCGCGAACGCGACAGCCTGAACGGTCTGGAACGGCCGATGAGCTGGCCGTCGGTGGCCGCGGTGGTGCCGGCCCGTGACGAAGCCGAAACCATCGAGCGCACGTTGAAAAGCCTGCTGGCGCAGGATTATGCCGGATCTTTCCGCATCATTCTGGTCGATGACCAGAGCAGCGACGGCACCGCCGAGCTGGCGCGGGCTTTAAACGATGCCCGGATCGACATTCTGACCGGGGTCGAGCACCCCGAAGGCTGGACCGGCAAGCTGTTCGCCTTAAGTCAGGGCGTGGCGGCATTGGACGGCTGGCACGCCCCGGAATATCTGTGGTTCACCGATGCCGATATCGCCCACAAGCCCGACAGCCTGCGCGCACTGGTCACCCGTGCCGAAGCAGAAGGTCTGGTGCTGACCTCGCTGATGGCGCGGCTCAACTGCACCAGTTTTGCCGAAAAATTCCTGATCCCGGCCTTCGTGTTTTTCTTCGCCATGCTCTATCCGTTCGGCGCGGTGAATAACCGCAAATCCCATCTGGCCGGGGCGGCGGGCGGCTGCATGCTGATCAGGCGCACCGCACTGGAAAAAGCCGGTGGCGTTGAAGCCATTCGCGGCGAAATCATCGACGATTGCGCCATGGGCAAGCTGATGAAAAAGCAGGGGCCGATCTGGCTGGGCCTGACCAACCGGGTGCTCAGCCTGCGGCCCTATCCCAAGATTGCCGACATCCACGCCATGGTCGCCCGCACCGCCTATGCCCAGCTGCACTATTCGCCGGTACTGCTGACCGGCACGCTGATCGGGCTGTTCATCGTCTTTCTGCTGCCGGTGTTCGATCTTTTGTTCGGCGGCTTCTTCTTCGGCGGCTTTGCCGCCCTGTGCGGGGCTTTAAGCTGGGCCCTGATGGCGATCGCTTTTCAGCCGACGTTACGCTTTTACCACCGCTCGCCCTTCTGGGGGCTGGCGCTGCCGCTGATCGGGGCGGTCTATGGCTATTTCACCCTCGATTCCGCCCTGCAACATGCTGGCGGCAAGGGTGGCATGTGGAAGGGCCGCGCCCAGGCCGCCACCAAGAAATCATAAGGCAAACACCCATGACGACCGCTGCGGACCTTGCCTCGGGCAAGGGCGATCATGACGAGAATTTCCCCGTCGCATCCTATTTTATCGGCCCGGCCTATCGCGCGCCGGTGCTGGCTTTCTATGATTTCGTCCGGCTGGCCGACGACGTCGCCGATCACGAGACCGCCCCGGCAGAAGAAAAGCTGCGGCTGCTCGAAGAAATGGGGGCCTGCCTGTCGGGGGATAACGAGGCATCGCCAGAAGGCATCGCCTTGCGTCAGATTCTGTCGCTGAAGCACCTCAGCGCCCGGCACGCGTTTGATCTTCTTGTCGCCTTCAAGCTCGACTGCACCAAGACGCGCTATGCCGACTGGGATGATCTGATTGACTACTGCCGCTATTCGGCCATGCCGGTTGGCCGCTATGTCCTTGACGTACATGGCGAAAGCCCAGATCTGTGGCCCGCCAACGACGCTTTGTGCGCCGCATTGCAGCTCATCAATCATCTGCAGGACTGCGCCAAGGATTACCGCAAGATCGACCGGGTATATCTGCCTCAGGATATGCTGGCGGCCCATGGTGCCAGTGTCGGGATGCTGGCGGAAAAACGTTCCCCAGCCCCGCTGCTGGCCACCATCCGCGCCGTGGCCGAAAAAAATGCCGAACTGTTAAAACAGTCCGCCCACTTTGGCCGCGCGATCAACAATGCCCGTCTGGCGCTGGATGTCGAAGTGATCCAGACCCTGGCCGAGGATCTGAACCGCAAACTGCTGACCCGCGACCCGTTATGCGAAAAGGTCCATCACAGCAAACTGGCGCTGGCCGGGCTGTGCCTGAAGGCATTTTTCCGTTTCTGCTGTGGGCGAATCAGGCATTCCGGCCACAAAAGCTGAATAACCATGGGCGAGGTCGGTGTTTTTGCCGTATAGATTGCATTTTAACAGCAAGACGCTTCACAGCCCCGCGTGAAGGGCATTAAAAGACCGCTCACGTAAAACCGCCTGTTTAACCTTTCGAGTGTCCATGTCCGACAGCACATCCCTTCAGCCGACCGAAATCGCCGCAGTCCGTCGCAAGGCCTCTGGCAGCTCTTTCTATGCCGCCATGCGGCTGATGCCGAAAGAGGCCCGTAACGGCATGTTCGCCATCTATGCCTTTTGCCGGGCGGTGGACGATATCGCCGACGACGGTCTGGGCACGCGCGAAGAACGCCGCATCAAGCTTGAAGCCTGGCGCGCCGATCTGGCCGAACTGTATGCCGGGGGCTCGGGTGGCCGGACCAGTTTCTTAAAGCCGGTGGTGGCCCGTTATGCCCCGCGGCTGGAAGATTTTCTTGCCGTCATCGACGGCATGGAAATGGACGTAGCGCAGGACATTGTCGCCCCGGATCTGGGCACGCTGGATCTGTATTGCGACCGGGTGGCCAGCGCGGTGGGCCGTTTGTCGATCAAGGTCTTCGGCATGGAAGAAGGCCCCGGCTTTGCGCTGGCCCATCATCTGGGCCGCGCCTTGCAGATGACCAACATCCTGCGCGATCTTGACGAAGATGGCCGCATCCACCGGCTTTATCTGCCGCGCGATTATCTGCTGGAAGCCGGTGTGACGATTGGCGAACCGCTTGAAGCGCTGGCCGATCCCAAAGTTGATATCGCCTGCAAACGCCTGGCGGTGCTGGCCCACGGCCATTACGAAAAAGCGGCCCGTGTCATGGACAGCCATCCGGCAGGGAATTTGCGTCCGCCACGGCTGATGGGGGCGGTCTATGAAGAAATTCTGCGCCGGACGGAAGTCGTCGGCTGGGCCGCACCGCGCACCCGTGTGCATCTGCCCAAGCTTCTGATGCTGAAGATCGTGCTGCAGAGCAGCCTGAAGGCATGACGGTGCCACACCGTAGCGGAAAAATTCATATCATCGGGGCCGGTCTGGCAGGCCTGTCGGCGGCGGTGCAGCTGACCAAAGCCGGATACGCCGTCACGCTGTCCGAGGCCGCGGCGCAGGCGGGCGGCCGCTGCCGGTCCTATTACGATGCCGCCATCGACGCGGTGATCGACAATGGCAATCATCTGGTGCTGTCGGGCAACCGCGCGGTGCAGGATTTCCTAAAGCTGACCGGGGCATCTGACCATCTGGTCGGGCCGCAGCATGCCGAATTTTCTTTTGTCGATCTGAACGATGACACGCGCTGGCGCTTACGGCCCAATGACGGGGCGCTGCCCCTGTGGCTGTTATCGGCCAGCCGCCGCGTGCCCGGCACAAAGCTGGGCGATTATCTGGCCTGGCGCCGTCTGGTGAACCCGCCCAAAGGTGCCACCATCGGGGAGATTGCCCCCTGTGACGGGCCGCTGTGGGCGCGGCTGATGAACCCGCTGCTGACCTCGGTGCTTAACACCGATCCCAAAATTTCCTCGGCCGCGCTGGCCGGGGCCGTGCTGAAGGAAACCCTGCTGCGGGGTGGCAAATCCTACGCCCCGCGCATTGCGCAGCCCACACTGGCCGCCGCCTTTGTCGAACCGGCACTGCGCTATCTGGCCGACCATGGCGCGGATGTCCGCCTTGGCCGCCGCCTGCGCCACATGGACAGCGCGAACGCCGCCGTCACCACGCTGCATTTTGCCGATGGCGACGATGTGGTTGCCGCCGGCGACAAGGTGGTTCTGGCCACCCCGGCCTGGGTCAGTGGCGAGCTGGTGCCCGGCCTTAGCGTGCCGACGGATTTTCGCGCCATCGTCAATGCCCATTTCCGTATCGATCCGCCCAAGGGGGCCCCGACCATGACCGGTGTGATCGGCGGCACGGCGGAATGGATTTTCTGTTTTGAGGGCCGCATTTCGGTGACGGTCAGCGCCGCAGAAGCCATTCTGAACGAACCGCGCGAGGAACTGGCAAACCGCATCTGGACCGATATTACCCGGACGCTTCGCTTTGAGGCGGCCCTGCCGCCCTGGCAGATTGTCAAGGAAAAGCGCGCCACCTTTGCCGCCACCCCGGCGGAAGATGCCAAACGCCCCGGCGTTACCACCGCACTGACCAATCTGTTGCTGGCTGGCGACTGGACCGCCACCGGCCTGCCCGCAACCATCGAAGGGGCGCTGCGCTCGGGCGAGACCGCCGCCGCCGCGGTGCAACACGGATGATCGGGCCCGTTGTAACTTCAAGCCAGCATGTGAGTAAGACATGTCGATGAACACCACCCCACTTGGCACCGCCGCCATCGAAACCATGATGCAGCGCGCCGCCGCCGCCATTGCCGGTGATCAGCGTGCGGACGGTCACTGGGTTTATGAGCTGGAAGCCGACTGCACCATTCCGTCGGAATATGTGTTGCTGGTGCATTTTCTGGGCGAAGACGCCAACCCGGAGCTGGAGCGCAAGATCGGCGTTTATTTGCGCCGCATTCAGGGTGAGCATGGCGGCTGGCCGCTGTTCCATGGCGGCCCGCTCGACATCAGCGCCACGGTGAAAGCCTATTTCGCCCTCAAAATGATCGGCGACGATATCAATGCCCCGCATATGCAGCGGGCGCGCGAAGAAATTTTAAAGCGTGGCGGTGCGGGCCGCGCCAATGTTTTCACCCGGATTCAGCTGGCGCTCTATGGCGAGCTGGACTGGAAATACACCCAGTCGGTGCCACCCGAACTGATCCTGCTGCCGCTGTGGTTCCCGATTCATCTGTCGAAGATGTCGTACTGGGCCCGCACGGTGATTGTGCCGCTGCTGGTGCTGGCGGCGTGCAAACCGCGGGCGAATAACAAGCGCAATATTCATGTGCCCGAGCTGTTTGCCCCCGGCAAGCTGAAGATTAAACGCGCGCCGCAGCAAAAGCGGCTGTGGTATGCGTTTTTCAATACCATCGACCGCGTTTTGAAACTGCTCGACCCGGTGTGGCCCAAGGCCCTTCGCGCCCACGCCATCAGGCGGTGCGAGGCATGGACCATCGAACGGCTGAATGGTGAGGATGGTCTGGGCGCGATTTATCCCGCCATGGCCAATTCGGTGATGATGTTCGCCCATCTGGGCTATGCCCCGGAGGAACCGCACCGCGCCATTGCCCGCAAATCGGTCGAGAACCTGCTCGTCATCAAAGACGAGGAAGCCTATTGCCAGCCTTGCGTCTCGCCGGTGTGGGA
The DNA here is from genome assembly GCA_049693315.1 of Rhizomicrobium sp. Lineage (GTDB taxonomy): Bacteria > Pseudomonadota > Alphaproteobacteria > Micropepsales > Micropepsaceae > Rhizomicrobium. The sequence continues at coordinate 10,792 of JBAVPS010000461.1, forward strand.
CACCGCGCTGATCTGCCATGCGCTGATGGAAACCAATGACCCGGCGCTTACCCCCGCGATCAAAAGCGGTCTCGACTGGCTGAAAGACCGTCAGGTGCTGGATGTGAAGGGCGACTGGACGACCTGGAAACCCGATGTCCGCCCCGGCGGCTGGGCCTTTCAGTATAACAACGCCTATTACCCCGATCTGGACGATACCGCCGTGGCGGTGATGGCGCTTGACCGTGCCAGAACACTGGGCGTGACCGGCAATGACGAGGCCATCGCGCGCGGCCGCGAATGGGTCGAGGGCCTGCAAAGCGAAAACGGTGGCTGGGGCGCGTTTGACGCCGACAATGGCTATTTCTATCTCAACAACATTCCCTTTGCCGATCATGGCGCGCTGCTCGACCCGCCGACCGAAGATGTTTCGGGCCGCTGCCTTGGTATGCTGGCGGCGCTGGGCGAAAAGCCCGACAGCCCGCGCATGAAAGCCGCGACTGACTACCTGCGCACCACGCAGCTGGCCGATGGCAGCTGGTTCGGCCGCTGGGGCGTCAATTACGTCTATGGCACCTGGTCGGCGCTGGCGGGCCTTAACGCCGCCGGTCTGACTGCCGATGATCCGGCGATGGTGCGTGCCGCCGACTGGCTGGTCACGATCCAGAACGAAGATGGCGGCTGGGGCGAGGATTGCGACAGCTACAAGCTGGATTATCGCGGGTACGAGCCAGCGCCCTCCACCGCCTCGCAGACCGCCTGGGCCTTGCTGGGTCTGATGGCGGCGGGCCGCGTCGATGACGTGGCCGTCGAGCGCGGCATCGACTGGCTGGCCCGCAACCAGCAGGACGACGGATTATGGCCACAGGAGTTTTACACCGGCGGCGGTTTCCCGCGCGTCTTCTATCTGCGTTATCACGGTTACCCGAAATTCTTCCCGCTGTGGGCCGTGGCGCGCTATCGTAACCTGAAATCCGGCAATTCCCGCCGGGTCACTTATGGGCTCTGACGAAAACCGTGAGCATTATTGCCGTTACCGGACTTGCCAAGGAAGCGCGTATCGCGCGACGCGCTGGCCTTATCCCCGTCATCAGTGCCTGTGATGGCGCGCTTTTGGCTGAGCGGCTCAAAGCCGTTGCGTCTGAAGCCACCGCCGTCATCAGCTTCGGCATTGCCGGATCGCTGTCGCCGCTGCTGAAGCCGGGCGATGTCGTCATCGGCAGCCATGTCGTGGCCGAGAACGAGCATTATTTCTGTGATGCGGCCTGGACCAAGGCGATGCAGGCCCGCCTGCCCAAGGCGCGGCTGGCCATTGTTGCCGGGGCCGATCAGGTCATTTCGCAGATTTCGATGAAAAAGGCGCTGAGGGGCCAAACCGGGGCGCATCTGGTCGATATGGAATCGCATATCGCCGCGCGCTTTGCCGCCGCCCACGGCCTGCCCTTTGCGGTCTTACGCACCATCAGTGACGGCAATGAACATACGCTGCCGCCAGCGGCACTGGTGCCGCTGAAAGCCAATGGTAAACCCCATATGATGGCGGTGTTGAAATCTTTGGCGGGCGATCTGGAACAGTTACCCGAACTGATCCAGATCGCACGCGAAAGTGGCCGTGCCTTTGCGAGCTTAGCCCGCAGCCGGCGTATTCTGGGCCTGGGCCTTCGCTGCCCGTATCTCGGCTAGCCGTTCTTCGACATGACGGGCATAGATATCCTCGGCCGGGCGCTGCTGGTCGAGCGAGATATCGGGTGCCATCGGCCCATCGGTCCTGATACCGCGCATCGCCAGCATCATCGGCTTTAAGGGATGCGACACCGCATCGGCC
>JBAVPS010000462.1:0-4314 GCA_049693315.1 Rhizomicrobium sp.
CAGACAGGCTGCGGGGCATATGATAGCGCGCGGTGACGATCAAGAGGGTGCCGAAATGATAAAACCGTGCCCAGGCCGCGGCTTCCCGGGCGTTGCCCTGGGTGCTTTCGGCGGCATAGCCGACATCAATATGCTGCACGCGGGTCTCGCGGGTTTTCTCGGCGGCTTTGTCGGTGGGGACTGGTCCGGCCAGCATGTCGACCAGTTTTTCTTTGCTGGTGCCGGGATAAACCCCTGAAATCAGTAAGCGTTTTCCGATGCCGCGCTCGAACAGGCGATAGGCGGTATCAATGCGCAGCTCGCCACCGGTTAGCGCCACCACCCCGTCGATGCGGTCAAGACTGACCGCCCCCCTGGGTTGATAGGTCGCAAAGGCGACGAACCCCAAAAGGTAGATCACAACACCGGCGATGATGACCCAGCGCAGTACCCTCAGGTTACGTTCCTCCCACCAGCATCCGCCACCTATGTTTGTGGCTGGCCGACACCCTTGCCATTAACCCCTATCAAGCCGCTGCCTTCAATAGATCTTCTTCAGGAACAGCCAAACCGACAGCCGGGCGGTGATCAATCCGATCGCACCTGCGGCAACGGGAACCAGAATAAGCCAGAGAAATTCGAACGGCAGTAACGCCAGTGGCGGCAAAAAAGGTACCGCTTCGATCCCCGCCACCTGCAAGCCCCCGGCGGCCAGAAACAAGCCGGCGGCAAAGATAACACCCAGCGCGCTGGCACCAAAGGCGGCGCGGGCATAATGCCATTTGAACAGCCGGGCGATGAAGCTGCCCTGCGAGCCCATCTGGTGCAACAGCGCGACCATATCGCGGTGACTTTCCAGCCCGGCGCGGGTGGCAAACGATACCGTCGCCATGGTGGCCAGTGCGATCAGCAGCAAAATACCATAGGCCGACCAGATGATACTGCCGGCAAAATCGCGCAAGCGGCTCATCCACTGACTGTGATCGTCGAGATGGGCGTCGGGCGAGACCTGTCTGAGGCGGCTGCGCAAAGCCGCGATGTCGATATGCTGGCCCGGCACCAGATCGGCGTCGATCAGTTGGGGCAGCGGTAAATCCTCGATCGACTGGGCATCGCCGATCCAGGGTTTCAGCAGCGCCAGCTCTTCTTCCTCGCGCAAGGGGCGGGCATAGGCAATGCCGGGGGTGGCGCGCAGCAGGGCGACAACGGCATCGGTCTGACCTTTCAGATCAGCCCGGGCGCTCAGGGCATTGGCACCATCCTGGGGCAGAATCTGCACGGTGATTTTGCCCGACAGGCCAGACTGCCAGGTGATGGCGGTGCGGCTGGCGATCAAGGCCGCACCGAGCGCCAGCGCGGCCAGAAACGCCATGATGGCGATGACCAGATCCAGCGGGCCGGTGCCCTTTTGCCGCGGCATGATCTTGCCGGTGTGGATCCGTCTCATCGCGGCCTCACTTCCAGAAGGCGGCCGTTGATCAGCTTTAATTCGCGCGCGCCGACATTTTCCATCAAAGCGCGATCATGGGTGGCGATCAGCACCGTGGTGCCAAGACGATTCAGTTCATAGAACAGTCGGATCAGCCGGGCACCCATTTCGGGATCGACGTTGCCGGAGGGTTCATCGGCGATCAGCAGATCGGGGCGCGCCACCACGGCGCGTGCAATCGCCACACGCTGTTGTTCGCCACCCGACAGTGTCGGCGGGCGGGCATCAAGTCGGCCACCCAGCCCGACCCAGGTCAAAAGCTCCTGCACGTCACGGCTGTAATCCTTGGTGCGAAAGCCGGCGATCTTGAGTGGCAGCGCGACGTTATCAAAGGCCGACAGATGTTCCAGCAGGCGGAAATCCTGAAACACCACCCCAATGCGGCGGCGTAAGGCGGGCAGCGCGGCGCGTTTGATCGTCGTAAGGTCGTTGCCAAACAAGGTGATACGGCCCTGGCTGGGGCGATCGGTCAGGCTGATCAGCCGCAGCAGTGTGGTTTTACCCGCGCCCGACAATCCGGTCAGAAAGGTGAAGGTGCCTGCCTCCAGCGTGAAGGAGACATCCTTCAGCACCTCCGGCCCGGCACCATAGCGCATCACGACGTTTTCAAATCTGACCATGGCCGAAGCATAGCGGTTGCATCGGGGTTGGTGCAATTATTTCGCTAGCGTCAATGGAGCGTTAACGCGGCTGCCCTACGGTTCATTAAGCCCAAGTCTTGCGGTATGATTATAAAGTGCGTAATTCCCTGATGATGTTCTCACGTCTGTTGTCAGCATGATCTTAAGCTGTCCTAATTGCTCGACCCGCTATCAGGTCGATAAAGCAAAATTTCCACCGGACGGGCGGCAGGTACGCTGTGCCAAATGCGGCTATCGCTGGCATCAGAATCCGCCGCTCGATGATCCGGGCGATGAGTCATTGCTGCAGGAACCCCAGACTGATGGGGATGCAGACGCCGCCGCCTTTGCTGAACCCGAAGAGGATGCTGCCGCCCGCGAGGCCGAGCTGTCGCAATCACCCGCCGCCGTGGCCGAAGAACCGGTGGTGTCTGAAGAAGCCTCGTTCCGCCGTTTTGCCACGGACCGCAGCGCTGACGAGGGTAGCGGGCGCGCGCCTTTGTTCGCCCGCCTGTTGATACTGTTCGGCTGGGGCGTGCTGATCGTCGCCGTGCTGGGTCTGGGCTGGTGTGCCTATGTTTATCGCCAGAATATCATGACCAACTGGCCGCAATCGGCCTCGCTCTACTCGGCATTGGGCTTAAAGTCGGCCGCCGGGGCGCTCAAATTTGACGCGACGAACAGCCGCCAGGTTGTCGAAGATGGTAAAGCGGTGCTGGAAGTGTCTGGCACCCTGACCAACCCCGGCGATCACGAGGTTCTGCTTCCCTCGGTCCGTGTATCATTAAGTGACGGGGCCTATCGCGAAGTCTATCACTGGACCTTTTCACTGCAGGTCTTGACTCTGAAGCCCGGCCAGTCCACCCGTTTCGCCACGAAATTGTCGAGTCCGCCAGCGGCCGCGCGGCATCTCGAACTCCGTTTTGCCAAGGCCGGTGAGTAGAACCGCATGCAGTATGAGACTCTTTTTTCCGAAGCCCAGATCGCTACTCGGGTGAAGGAGCTGGCGAAAGAAATCGCCGCGTCGCCGATCAAGCCACAGGTGGCCGCCCCCATTCTGGTCGGCGCCTATATTTTTGCCGCCGATTTGTTACGCGCCCTTTACAACGAGGGGGTGTCGCTCACCACCGAATTCCTCTGGCTGCGCAGCTATGTTGGCCATGAATCTTCCAAGCAGATGCAGGTTCTGGTGCCGCCGTCGGATAGTTTCCGGGGCAAGAACGTATTGCTGATCGATGGCGTGCTTGATGGCGGCGATACCATGAAAAAGGCGGCCGAGCTGGCCCTTCAATATGGTGCCAGCCATGTTCAGTCGGCGGTGATTGTCGATAAGCTGCGCCCCGATGCGCTGGTCAAAGCCGATTATGCCGGTTTCACCGGGGTGAATGAATTCATCGTCGGTTATGGCATGGACGATTCCGGGGCGGACCGCGGCGTGCCCTATATTGGCAAGGTGAAGATCTAATTTTCGCCGTCTATAGCAAAATCAAAATCCAGCGGGCCGTTACGGGTCTGATTGACCGCATAGGCGGTGGTCAGCCCGTCTGGCTGTTGTGCCAAAATCGTTCTCTCCTTTTTAAAGTCGCCTTTTGCTGCGGGGTGTCATCTGTCTGGGCCTTGCCCATATGGCATCGCGGCTTTTTATCGCCCATAATCGGTACTAACTGACGCATCTGGCCTGAATCCTGCGCTCAGAGATGCCGGATTCGTGCGATCAAAAGGGGTGTTTTGCGAATGAGAGGCGGCGTTTATCAACCGCGTTCGGGCTGGCGCGATGTGCGCGAATCGTTCGACCGATTCGGCCGCACGCTGCGCCACTTGGCCGCGCTGGCGATCATTCGCTGCGCCGGGGCGCTGCAGCTGATCTGCGCCGGGGTCATTTTCATCGCGGTGGCAAGCTATCATGCCGGTGACCCCAGTCTGGACAATGCGTCCGGTGGGGTGGCGGCCAATCTGTTTGGCCTGATCGGTGCCACGGCGGCCGATATCTTCCTGCAATATTTTGGTTTCGCGGTTTACGGTTTCCTGCTGCCCTTGTTTGCCTGGGGCTGGCGGGCGCTGATGGGCCGTTCGCTGCGCCATGCCAGCTGGCGGCTCGCCGCCTGGCTGGTGGGCACGGTGCTGCTGGCCATCGGCTTGGGCGCATTGCCAGCGCCAAACTGGGTGCCCGCGGGCTGTGGTGGCATCATCGGAATTTTCGCCGCGTTTCAGGCGGATATTCTGGGT
>JBAVPS010000463.1:0-21585 GCA_049693315.1 Rhizomicrobium sp.
ACGGGGGATCGGGCGACCGGACGGGCCGGTTCTTCGGCCACCTGCACCGGGGCGGGGGCGGGCTGATACGCTTGGGCGGCTTGCGGTGCGGCGCGATCTTCGGTGTTGACGAAAGCGTCCCAATCAAAGCTTGCCCGCGTTGGCCGTGGCTCTTCACACGCCGCCATGGTTCCCAAAAGCAGAACAGCTGCGCCAACGCGCATTTTCCGTGCACTCATCACACCGGCACCCTAACGTTTATTGCAATTACGACCAACAGCTTATGCCACACCGGCCAGCATTGGTACAAACATCACCGGGATCAGCGCCTCTTGCACGACACCCTGTTCGGTGCGGACATATTTGGTCAACTGCTGCGGCATTTCCTGGCCCGGCCCACCACCCACCGGCCCGACGGGGGCGACCAGAATCCCACCCACCTTAAGCTGGTCAAACAATGCAGGCGGCACGCTTTCCACCGCCGCTGACAGCAGAATACGATCAAACGGCGCCTGCTGCGGCCAGCCCTTCATACCATCATCATACCAGGTGACGACATTGTCGATCTTCAGCGCCTTCAGCCGGGCTTCGGCTTCTTTCATCAACGGCTTGTGCCGTTCGATGCTGTAAACCCGCCGACACAATTTCGCGAGCACCGCCGCCTGATAGCCCGACCCGGTGCCGATTTCCAAAATCCGCATCGCCGGGCCGACCTCAAGCGCGATGGTGGCGCAGGCCACGACATAGGGCTGGCTGATGGTCTGGCCGCATTGAATCGGCAGCGCGGTGTTGTCATAGGCGGCATGGCGGAACGGTTCGGCGACAAAGGCATCGCGCGGCACATCTTCGATGGCCGAAAGCACCCGCGCGTCGGTCACACCGGTTTTGCGCAGCGCCATGATGAGGGCGATGATACGTGGATCCTCCCCCCTCATGGCCCCTACCCCTTATAAGCCGCCTTTAGTGCCGCCAGTGTGTCCCGCGCCGTCAGGTTCAGCTGTAACGGCGTTACCGCAATGCGTTTTTCGGTCAGCGCGTGCAGATCACTGCCCATATCGGTGGTGTATGGCTCGCGCTTGAACCCGATCCAGTAATAGGAATAGTCGCGCAGATCGGTGCGTTTTTCAACGCGAACTTCCTGCATATCGCGCTTACCCTGCGTGCAGAATTCCACCCCCACCAACTCGTCCGGGTTACAATCGGGGAAATTGATGTTGATCAGCACATTTTCCGGCCAGCCGATGCCGATCAGCTTGCGGATCAGATCCGGGCCATGGGTCTCGGCACATGACCAGTGCATGTGGTGCTTGTCTTCAAAGGGATAGCCCTGTGACAGAGCAATCGACGGAATGCCGAACGAACAGCCCTCCATCGCCCCGGCCACGGTGCCCGAATAGGTCACATCGTCGGCAACATTCACACCACGATTGACGCCTGACAGGATCAGATCTGGCTTTTTGTCGGCCAGAAGATGGGCGCAGGCCATCATCACGCAATCGGTCGGCGTGCCGGTAACGGCAAAATGCCGCTCGTCGATCTGGCGCAGACGCACCGGCGAATGCAGCGTCAGCGAGTGCGAGGCACCGGATTGTTCCTGTGCCGGTGCCACCACCCAGACATCATCGCTGAGCGCCCGCGCAATGGCTTCGGCCACCACCAGACCGGGGCCGTAGATACCATCGTCGTTGGTGACCAGAATGCGCATCAGGCTTTCCCGATCTTCTGCATCCCAGCCATATACGGGATTAATGCGTCAGGAATAACAATCGAGCCATCGGCCTGCTGATAATTTTCCATCACCGCGATCAGCGTGCGGCCGACCGCCAGCCCGGAACCGTTCAGCGTGTGCACGAAACGGGTGCCTTTGCTGCCAGCGGGGCGGAAGCGCGCATCCATGCGGCGGGCCTGAAAATCGCCAAAGATCGAGCAGGACGAAATCTCACGATAGCGGTCCTGACCGGGCAGCCAAACCTCGATGTCATAGGTTTTCTGAGCGCCAAAGCCCATATCGCCGGTGCACAGCGTCACCACACGGTGCGGCAGGACCAGTTTTTTCAGAATTTCCTGCGCACAATCGGTCATGCGTTCATGTTCGGCCGCCGACTGTTCCGGCGTAGTGATCGAGACCAGCTCGACCTTGTTGAACTGATGCATGCGGATCATGCCGCGGGTGTCGCGGCCCGCAGAACCGGCCTCGGCCCGGAAACAGGGCGTGTGCGCGGTCATACGGATCGGCAACTTGGCCTCGTCCTGAATGCTTTCGCGCACCAGATTGGTCAGCGGCACTTCGGCGGTCGGGATCAGTCCAAGGCGGTTTTCCGCCCCCTTGGGCACCCAGAACAGATCTTCTTCGAATTTGGGCAGCTGGCTGGTGCCGAAGAACGCCACATCCCGCACCAGCAAGGGCGGATCGACTTCGGTATAGCCGAACTTTACGGTGTGAACGTCGAGCATAAAATTGGCAATTGCCCGGCCCAGACGCGCCAGCGGCCCTTTGAGATAGACGAAACGCGCGCCCGAAACCTTGGCGGCAGTCTCAAAATCCATCAGGCCCAGCGCTTCACCCAGGTCGAAATGCTCTTTCGGCTTGAAGTCGAACGGCTTGGGCTCCAGAAAACGACGGGCGAGCACCTCGATATTGGCATTCTCGTCCGCCCCTTCGGGCACATCCGTCGCGGGCAGATTGGGCAGACCGGCCATTTCCTGCGTCAGCTGGGCTTCCAGATCTTTTGCCCTGGCATCGTCGGCCTGCATCGCGGCCTTGATGTTGGCCACTTCGTCCATCAGCGCCTTGGCACCCGCTTCGTCTTTTTTCGCCTTGGCGGCACCAATGGCACGCGAAGCCTCGTTCTGGCGGGCGCGGTGCTGCTCGAAGGCGGCCTTGGCGGTGCGCCAGTCATTGTCGATCTGCAGCAGCTTTTCCACCGACGATGACGCCTTGGCCCGATCAAAGCCGGCCCGCTTGGCCAACCCCGCTACAAAAGCCTCACCATTTTCGCGAATCTGCTTGATGTCATGCATCGGACGAATCTCCAACCTAATATTGGGGTAATGACATGCGTCGGCGCCCCTCGGCAAGACCGGAGTTATTCCAATTCCGGCAATATGTTGCCACTGGACAAAACACTACACCGATCTTGTGGCGCTGCCAAAGCTTCCCTTACGGCGTGATTTGCGGCCCCACACCGGTTCTTGGCGTACCGCTTTGCCTTGGGCTAAACTGGCCGCTTCGGCATATTACGGTGGTGATAAGGGGAAAGCGATGAAACAGGTTTCCAGGCGGCTGCGCCTGACAGGTGGCTTTGTTCTGATGGCGGGCGCGCTGTTTGCCGCGGTGCTGGCTGCCGAGCTGCCCACCCCGCCGGTTCACCCCCATGGCGGCAAGCTGTGGCAGATCGTCGGCGGCACCTGCCTGCCTAATATGAAGGCCAAACATGACCCCGCCCCCTGCACGGAAGTCGATCAGGGCTATGTGCTGCTGAAAGACATGGCGGGCGTCGCCCAGTATCTGCTGATGCCCGACAGCGACATCACCGGCGTGGAGGATGCGCGTGTCCTGACATCACCGACCAATTATTTTGCCGCCGCCTGGAATGCCCGCGGGCTGGTCGAAACCAAGCTGGGTAAGAAAATTGCCCGCGATACCATGGCCGTAACGGTCAATTCGCAATATGGCCGTAGTCAGGATCTGCTGCATCTGCATATCGACTGCCTGGGGGCACCCGCGCGGGCCGATCTGACGAGCCTGACCGGTGTGGGGGAAAGCTGGTCGGCCGCCCCGGTAATGATCGCCGGGCACCCCTATTATGTCCGCCGCGTATTGGGGGCGGAACTGACCGTCAACCCGTTCAAACTGGTCGCAGGTGAACTTCCGGGTGCCAAGGATGAAATGCGGGCCTGGACCATTGGTCTGGTCGGGGCCAGTTTTGATGGCAAGCCCGGCTTCTGGCTGCTGGCGGGCAAGGCCGACCCGGCAGCGGGCGAATGGGGTTCGGCCGAAACTATTCAGGACCACGACTGCAAATTGCCGCTGTTGAAGTAAACAGGCGGGCTTAGCAACGATGTTGAATGGGGGCGGGGAATATCCCAAGGACCGCTGAATTGTGATTTGACCGCCCGGCGCAACACGGCACAGCATGCATCATGCCGAGCGGGTTCGTCTATATTTTAGCGAGCAAACGTAACGGCACGCTCTACATCGGCGTGACGTCGGATTTACATGGCCGCATTCAGGCGCACCGCGAAGGGCATGGTTCACAGTTCTGCCGGAAATATGCAGTGCATCACCTCGTCTATTTCGAGGAATACCCGCTCTATACCGATGCCATTCAGCGTGAAACCAGTCTCAAACGCTGGAAACGTGTCTGGAAACTGGCGCTGATCGAGAAAGTCAATCCCAGCTGGATCGATCTGCTCGAAAGCCACCCGTGCTGACGCCCGCCCCTCACCATGGCCGCCCACCGAGGCGGCCATCCAGCCTCGATTCAGTTTAAGCTGGATGGCAGGCTCAAGGCCTGCCATGGTGAGATGTTGGAAATATATGGAGAGCACACGATGACCGTCGACAGAAAGTTATCCGCCAAACGAATTAATCAAATAGCTGACGCAACGCAGCGCTTACATGAAAAAATTAAAAACAACGAATACCCAAGCCTAGAACAAAGAGTAAAAGCCGCCAGGGTACTTTATAAATTAGATAACAAGATCGATGTATCAGGTGTCACCCGATACAAAGATCACGAATAAATTTACCCCTAAATCTCGTTCTCTTCGACCTTGCGCTCGTCATCGCGCTTTTTCTCGATCAGCCAGACCAGCCAGATCGACACCTCGTACAGGAACACCAGCGGAATGATCAGCGAGATCATGCTGAACAGATCGGGCGGTGTGATGACCGAGGACAGCCCGGTAATGCCGACGACGGCGTAGCGGCGCATATTGCGCAGCAGTTTCGACGACACAATACCGACTTTGCCGAGCAGCGTTAGCAGCACCGGCAACTGGAACGTCAGACCGAAGGCGAAAATCAGCGCCGAAACGAAATCGAGATAATCGCTGACCTTGGCCTGCAATTCGATGCCCGGCGTGTTGGCGGTCGCCTGAGTTTCAAAGCCGAGGAAGAACCGCAGCGCATAGGGCAGCATGACGTAATAGACAAACGCCGCGCCAATGATGAACAGCACCGGGCTGGCAACCAGAAACGGCAGGAAAGCGTTCTTTTCATGCTTGTACAGACCGGGGGCGACGAACATCCAGATCTGCGCCGCCACGAACGGGAACGACAGGCACATCCCGGCGAACAGACCGACCTTCATATAGGTGAAAAAGGTCTCGTACACCGCGGTATAGATCAGGTGCCGGTTGGGGTGGCCCACCATGGCGCGTGACAGGGGCTCGGTCAGAAACGCATAGATTTCTTTGGAAAAGGCAAAGCACAGAATGAAGCACAGCGCGAAAGCCAGCACCGCATAGATCAGGCGCTTACGCAGCTCGATCAGATGTTCGAGGAGCGGGGCTTTGGAGGATTCAACCTCGGCTTCTTCGTCTGGTGAGGGAGGGATCATGGCGCAGGCGGGGTCAGCCCGCCCTCAATCGGTTTATCCGGTTCGGCATTGACCACCACCGGTTCCCCGGCGGGCGGTGTAAACGGCAAGGCCATCTGCGGTTCGGCAGCGGGGACCGGAACCGCCGAAATGTCCGCCGTTTCCGACATCGGTTCGGGGTGGGCGTGGGGGGAGCCGGCCAGATCACCCGGCGCAGGGGCCCCATCCCCGGCCGAAGCCACTGGCTCGGCTTCGCCAGCACTGGCCGCCGACACAGCCGCCGCCGGTGCAATCGAAACCGTTGGGATCTTGATGGCGTCGTTCAGGGCACGTTCGGTTTCGGCCAGCGGGTTGGAATTGCGCAACGACTGAATTTCCTTACGCAACTCGTCCAGCTCGCTCTGGCGGGCCATTTCATCGAAGCTGTTGCGGAACTGATCGGCCATGGCGCGGGCCTTGGCGGTCCACTGGCCAGCCTTGCGCATGATCTTGGGCAGATCCTGCGGGCCGACGACGACAAGCGCCACCACCAGCAACAGAAGAATATGGCTCCAGCTTAAATCGAAAAACATGCCGCCACTTGCGCCAGGGATTGCCCCGCACCACCCATCATGGGACTGGCGGGAATAAGCCTGCCGACCGGCCCCATTTAAGGGGCCAAAGTCAGCCAGACCGCTTAATGGGCCACCTTGTCCTGATCATGGACCGGGGGCACCGGCTGCTCGCTACGCGGCAGAACCTGCGGCGCAGGCGGCGCGGCGGGCGGCGTTTCATCATCCGCCATGCCCTTTTTGAAATTCTTGATGCCCTTGGCGAAGTCGCCCATCACATCGGAAAAACGGCCACGGCCACCGAACAGGACCAGCACCACCACGGCCAGCAGCAGAATGTGCCAAAAGCTCAAACCACCCATCAGAGTCTCCTCAGGTTTTCCTCTTTAAAGCCCGGACGCGGCTGCAATTGCAAGGCGCATGATAGCACCATTGCGTTATCCGTAACCGAACCGAGCTTAAATAGCCTGAATTTCGCCTTTACATTCCATCGCCGCCGCAAGGTTTTTGAGCCGCCGCTGCACGGCCTCGTCAACAACCATGGCGTGATCGGCAGGCACTTCCAGCACCAGCCGCCCCGGCAGCAATTTCAGTTTGTAGTTTTCCAGCTCGCCCGGTGCCGTGCCCGACAGGTCAAAGGCCAGCCGCGCCGCCAGCCCGATGCGTAAGGCCAGCAGCTCTTCCTGCCGGTCAAGCAGCCCGGTGGCCTCGAAATGGGTGGGCACCTCGGTATAGCCGGAATAACGGTGAAAAATGGCGGTGGCCAGAAAGGCCCGGCCACGGTGATCGACCCCGCCATAGGACATGTTCATCACTTCGGTATAGCTGCCGGGGGCACGGTAATCGGGGTGGCGGCGCCAGCCGATATCGGACAGATAGAACGCCGCCTGACGCAACCGGCGCAGCGCGGGCGTTTCGTCGGGAAACAGCGGCCCGGTCCAGACAAATGCCTCGGAAGCATGTTCGGGGGTGCGTGACAGCCGGGCATTCACCCCGGCGACATATTCGATCAGCGGATCCTTGGCCCGTTCCTCCACCGTAAGCCGGTCATAGATCAGCCCCTCGCGCAAGCCACCGGCGCAGACCACAATTTCCTTGAACCGGGTCGCCGCCAGCACGCCCTGCAGCACCACCGCGCCAAAGGGCAGCATCACCGCCCGGCGCTTGGAGATCACGGTCAGCCGCTCGAGCGATTTACGGCCCTGCCGCGAGATCAGATCGCACAGTTGCAGCGCCCGGGCCTGCGGAATGGTATAATGCTGCAGAACATGAAGCGGATAGGTCTCCAGCTCCATATCGACGCGGTCCAGCGCACGCCAGATACCGCCAACGGCATAGAAACTTTTCTCGCTCGCCGACCAATAGCTGGCCATTTCCGCCAGACGCGTGCTGACAATCTTGCGCGCCTTTTCAATATCGCCCTTGGCCATATCGGCCAGACGCAACGGGCCAAAGGGCAGCGAAACCGCCCGCCCGGGCTTGCCGTCTTTCAGCGTGATCATATCGAGGCTGCCGCCGCCCAGATCGCCCACCACGCCCGACGCCGCCGGCAAAGCGGCCAGCACGCCCATACCTGCCAGCCGGGCTTCCTCTTCGCCGCTTAAGATGCGGATCGGCGCACCCCAGGCTTTTTCGGCATCACGGACAAATTGCGGCCCGTTCAGCGCATCACGCGCCGCCGCGGTTGCCACCGCAATGCGCAGCGCCACGCCCAACCGCTCGGCCAGCAGCCGATAGCGGGCCAGCGACGCCAGCGCCAGATCGCAACCTTCCTTGTACAGAAGACCGGTGTTGGCGACATTGCGGCCAATCGAGCAAATCGTCTTTTCGTTGTGCATGGTGACCGGCGTGCGTGACAGCTGGTCATAAACCACGAACCGCACCGAGTTGGACCCGATGTCAATCACCGCCACCCGGCCATTGCTGGCCGGCACATCACCCGAACGCAAAACCTCTGCTGCGGAAAGGCCGATGCTGCTCACGGTTTGCCTCGCGCTTTCTTCGCCGCGCCCTCTTTCAGGGTGTGGCCACGGCCCGACAGGGACGCGTTGGTCATAAAGAAGGTGTGGGCGCAGAAGGCGTCGGGCTGATGGGCGGCAGGATCACGCACATAGGAGCCATCGGCATGCATCTGCCAGCTTTGGGTTTGATCCTTAAGCTGTGACGCGAAAATCTGTTCCAGCACCTGCTGATGCACGGTCGGATTTTCCACCGGTACCAGGGTTTCGACACGGCGGTCGAGATTGCGTGGCATCCAGTCGGCCGAGGAAATATAGACCCTGGCCTTGGGCGACGGCAGGCCATAGCCATTGCCGAAACAGACGATACGGCCATGCTCTAAAAAGCGGCCGACAATGCTCTTGACCCGGATATTTTCCGACAGACCGGCAACCCCGGGGCGCAGGCAGCAGATGCCGCGCACCACCATGTCGATCTGCACACCGGCATTACTGGCCTTGTACAACAGATCAATCATCGCCGGATCGACCAGCGAATTGACCTTGATCCAGATCGCTGCCGGACGGCCCGCCTTGGCGTGGGCGATCTCGGCCTCAATGCCCTTGACCAGCGCATCACGCAAATACAATGGCGAGATCGAAATCCGCTCCAGCCCGGCCGGTTCGGCATAGCCGGTAACATAGTTGAACAGCCGCGCCGCATCACGGCCCAGCGCCGGGTCGGCCGAAAACAGCGACAGATCGGTGTAAATCTTGGCGTTGACCGGATGGTAATTGCCGGTGCCGAAATGGACATAGGATCGCAAAGATCCACCCTCGCGGCGCACCACCAGACTGACCTTGGCGTGGGTTTTGAGGTCGATGAAGCCATAGACCACCTGAACCCCGGCCCGTTCGAGATCGCGCGCCCATTTGATATTGGCGGCCTCGTCAAAACGGGCTTTCAGCTCGACCAGCGCGGTGACGGATTTACCGGCATCGGCCGCCTCGATCAGCGCGGCAACGATCGGCGAATTGTCCGACGTGCGATAGAGCGTCTGCTTGATGGCGACAACCGAGGGGTCTGCCGCCGCCTGGCGCAGGAACTGCACCACCACGTCGAAGCTTTCAAACGGATGATGGACCAGAAGATCCTTCTCGCGAATGGCGGCAAAGCAATCGCCGCCCAGATCACGGATGCGTTCGGGAAAGCGCGGGGTGTAGGATTTGAACTGCAGATCGCGCCGCTCGCGTAAGATGAGATGGTGCAGATCGGACAGGCCCAGCATATGCTCGATCATCGTCAGCTCGTTCGGTTTGAGCTTCAAATGATCGGCAATCGATTCACGCAAATGCGCCGGCATCGACGCGCTGCACTTCATATGAATGACCGAACCGCGACGGCGCTGTTTCAGCAGCGTCTCGAACAATAGCACCAGATCTTCGGCTTCTTCTTCCAGTTCGATATCGCTGTCACGCAGGATACGGAAAAGCCCGAAACCGCTTACGGTATGGCCGGGGAACAGCTTATCGAGATAAAGCCCGATAACGGTTTCAAGCGGAATGAAGCGGGCTTCCTTGCTGCGCGACTTGATCTTGACCTCGCCATCCGGTCCGGGCAGGCGGATGAAGCGCATCAGCTGTGGCGGCACCGGCAGCACCGCACGCATCGATTTGCCATCGCGTTTGCGCATCAGTTCCAGCGCCAGCGCAAAGCCCTGATTGGGGATGAAGGGGAACGGATGGGCCGGATCAATCGCCAGCGGCGTCAGCACCGGGAAAATCTGTTCGTGAAAATAGATATCCAGCCAGGCTTTATCGATCTTGGTCAGTTCTTCGGCATCAATCACCGACAGACCGACGCCGCGCAATTCCTCGCGCAGATTGCCCCAGATCCGCTGCTGATCGGCAAACAGTTTTTCGGCCACCTCGTCAACACGGGCAAGCTGCTCCTGCGGGGCCAGCCCGTCAGCGCTTAACGAGGCGACATTGGAAATGACCATGCCCTTGAGACCGGCGACGCGCACCATGAAAAATTCATCGATGTTCGAGGCTGAGATCGACAGAAAGCGTAACCGTTCCAGCACCGGATGATTGGGGTTTTCAGCCTCCTCCAGCACGCGGCGGTTAAAGGCCAGCCAGGACAGCTCGCGATTGACAAAGCGTTCCGGGCTGGTCGGATCAATCGCCGTGGCGCAACAGGTGGCCGGGCCGGATGCCGACGCGGATGCCGTGGCCGGGGACGCAGCCACCGGGGCAGCAGCAGTAGAAGCGGGCGGTGCAGAAACAGATACGACCTTCGTCATGGATGAAACAGATTTCCCGTAAAAATGAAGACTAATGTCTGTGCTTTATTGTGCCCCATTGTTCTGAAGCACTTTAAAGGCGAACGGATAATTTCGCCCGGAACAAATCTCCCACACAATCGCGTTTTGATGACAGTTACACCCACGCACGGCACCAACACCCCCGGCACGGGCGTTATGCCGGGAAAAGGCACCACGTGAAGGCTACAAGCTTAAGGCTCGTTTGCCAATAAATCCTTGACCAGAGACAAGCTGACCGGGCGATGGCGGGCCAGCGCCTCGCTGTCGGCGCGGGCGACAAACGCGCAGATCGCCGCAGGCGAGCGTTCGAGCGACTTGACCATAGCGACCGCAACACTGTCGGGCACAACCAACTGCCTGAATGCAAACAGTTTTTTGGCAAGCTCGCCGAGCCATTCATCGTCTGGTGCCCATAAGGGAAAGCCCAGGAGCGCCCGCGTGCGCGAGGCCAGATCGGGCAGCCGCACCGGCCAGACCAGCGGTGGTTCACGCCCGGTGATCAGCAAGGGCGCCCCACGCTCGATCAGGGCAAACAGAATCTGCTCGCCCGCCTCGGAAAGCGGTTCGATATCAACATTTTCCACCACATAGGGGATTTCGTCGATTTCGACTTCGCCCAGACTGGCGGCGCTGATGATCCCTGCCCCAACCTGAGCCGCCCAGATACGGGCCAGATGGGTTTTGCCCGAACCGGCCGGGCCATAGATCGCCACCGAAGGTGCAGGCCAATGGGGCCAGAGATCCAGAAAATCGACCGCATCGCGGTTTCCCGGCCCGACCACAAAGCTGTCACGGCTGAAATCCTGCGCGGGCTCGAGCGGCAGTGGCAATTGATTCGACATGTGTGCCGCCCCTTATCCGGCGTTGGCTGGGCGGGTTGTCACCGCCCGCAGCCACAGCAAGGCATAAGCGAGAAGCGACCAAATCGCAAACAGGACCACTACAAAGGCCCAGAAACCCTGCAAAACGTACATTTTCAGGCCAAACGCCGCCAGGGCCAGCACCAGCGCAACATAGACCACCTGCACCACGGTCGACGCCTTACCCGCAACCAGAGGGCGTATCTTCAAGGGGGCCGACAGCACCCAGGCCATCACCACCCCGGTGACGATGGCAACATCGCGGCCAATCACCACCACAGTTAACCACCACGGAATCTGCCCCACCACGGTCAGGGTCAGAAAACTGGCCAGCATGAGCAATTTGTCGGCGACCGGGTCGAGCATCGCCCCGAACCGCGACGTAAAGGCAAAGGTTTTGGCCAGATAGCCATCCAGCGCATCGCTGATTCCGGCCAGAACAAACACGACAAACGCCGCACTGTCGGCGCCCTGCAAAATGAAAAACGCCACCGCAGGCGCCGCCAGCAACCGGAAGGCGCTTAAGGTATTGGGAACATGGCGCAGCAAACGCTTCACGGCACCTCCGCTACAGCTAAGCGCCAACCCGCCGCATCGTGGTCGAGGCGCAGGCCCGCCTGGGTCAAAGCATCACGCAACTGGTCGAGTGTTCCGATATAGGACAGTGTCAGTTGGGCCGCACCGACATCCAGCGCCACAACCGATGTGCCCGAAACGTTGGGCACCCCGGCAAGCAGCTTTTCCAGCGCACCAAATTGCTGCAGCGTGTCCGCCGCAACACCGACAGTAATATGGCCACGCTGGCTGTTGTCGAGCACCGAATGGGCCTTCCACAGATCTTCCATCGCTTTGATCGCGGCATCTGCCGCCTGCGGATAGGATGCCGGTGCCGCAGCCCCCGGCGCAAGGGCCACCTCGGTCGAGTTTTTAACCGGCATGCCATTGGGCCCCAGCCGACGCAGAGTAATTTTGAGCTTTTTACCTTCCGGGCTGAGCAGAATCAGCACCGCCTCGCCAGCACCACGACGGGCCGCCACCTCGGCCAGATCCGCCCAGCGGGCGGTCTCAAAATGCACACCGGTCAGGCGGTTCATATCCTGCGCATCGCCCACCGGCAGCGAATAGGGCACCACCCCGCCACTGAGGCGCGGGTTTCCCAGCGCTGCCGTCCAGGCCGACGCTTTGCCATAGGACGGGGCCAGTGGCACCACCAGCACCCGGTGCGACGAGGCTGAGGTGAAGGCGACCCCTGCGCTCTGCATCAGGCGGGCAACCGCCCCCGGATTAAAGATGTACGTTACTTCAGCGACATAGCGGGTGGTCGAGCGGCGCTCGCCTACCGGGAAATAGCTCGAGATCAACTTCTGCAACTGATCGGGTGACGGCGCAGGCTGACGGGCCCAGTCCTGCTGGCGGGCCAGACGGCGGAACAGGGTTTGCCAGGCATCGGCCCGCCCCGCCGCAATGGCGGCATTGCGGGCTTCCGATGTCGACGATCCGGACGCATCAACATGGACCCCGGCCACCGTATAGGGGCTGTCTGCCGCCGCCGGAACGGCACAAAAACCGCCCCAAAACACCGCACAGAACAGAAGCCTCGTTAAAATATGTCGCATCACAAACCCATTGATCACGAATAACAAACTATACAGAGCGCTTCCCGGCCAGAAAAGCATACATTTCGTTCAGCTTTAAATAGTTGCGTGATCCCTGCAGGCTAAAACTTAAAAAGGCCCGCCCCCCGCTCAAGGCTTGCCCTTGGCCATCGTGGGGGGGTAAAGGGGGCGGACACCATCAGGGCGCGCCACATGACGCAGAAGACCGATACCGGCCTCAAAGGGTTTACCTATAAAGACGCGGGCGTCGATATCGATGCTGGCGAAGAGCTGGTGGCGCGCATTGCCCCCGCTGCCAAGGCCACGCGCCGTAAAGGTGCTGATGCCGCATTGGGCGGCTTTGGCGGGCTGTTCGACCTTAAGGCCGCCGGTTTCAACGATCCGGTTCTGGTCGCGGGCACCGATGGGGTTGGCACCAAGCTGAAAGTCGCCATTGATGCCGGGATCTTCGACGGCATCGGTCAGGATCTGGTGGCCATGTGCGTCAACGACATCGTTGTGCAGGGTGCCGAACCGTTATTCTTCCTCGATTACTACGCCACGGCGCATCTTAACGTCGATCAGGCGGCGGTGGTCATCGGCGGCATTGCCCGGGCCTGCAAGGAATCCGGCTGTGCGCTGATCGGCGGCGAAACCGCAGAAATGCCCGGCCTCTATGCCGCGGGCGATTTCGATCTGGCTGGCTTCTCGGTCGGCGCGGTGGAACGCGACGCGATCCTGCCCCGCACCGACACCATGAAGGCGGGCGATGTGCTGATCGGCGTGGCCTCGTCCGGGGTGCATTCCAACGGCTTCTCGCTGGTGCGCAAGATTGTCGAGAAAAGCTGGCTGGCCTATGACGCGGATGCGCCCTTTGCCCCCGGCACCACGCTGGGTGCGGCCCTTGCCACCCCGACCCGGCTCTATGTCAAAAGCGCACTGGCCGCGATCAGGACCGGTGGCGTCAAGGGCCTGGCCCATATCACCGGCGGTGGCATCACCGAAAACACCCCGCGGGCGTTGCCGGACGGGCTGGATGCCGAAATCGATCTGACGACATGGACCTTGCCGCCGGTTTTTGCCTGGATGACCGAAATTGCCCATCTGGCCGAGGACGAGCTGCTACGCACCTTTAATTGCGGCATCGGCATGGTTGCCATCAGCGATGAAGCCCATGCCGACGCGGTGATGGCCGCCTTTAACGCGGCGGGCGAAACCGCCTTCCGTATCGGCCAGCTGGTCACCGGCGAAGGCGAGGCCAAGGTGCAGTATCGCGGCCAGCTGGCGTAACCCATCATGCAGAAAAAGCGCGTTGCCATTCTGATTTCGGGCCGCGGCAGCAACATGCAGTCGCTGATTGCGGCGGCTGAAGCCCCCGGCTTCCCCGCCGAAATCGTGCTGGTTTTTGCCAACAAGACAGACGCGGCCGGGCTTGCCTTTGCGGCCCAGCATGGCATTGCCACCAAAGCGGTGTCGCACAAAGGCTTTGCCAGCCGCGATGACTTTGATGCCGAAATCGACAAGGCGCTGGAACAGGCCGGGGCCGAAATCGTCTGTCTGGCCGGCTTCATGCGTATTCTGTCGGAAGGCTTCACCCGCAAATGGCAGGGCCGGATGATCAACATCCACCCCTCGCTGCTGCCATCGTTCAAGGGGGCCCACGCCCACGATCTGGCCATTGAAGCCGGGGTGCGGATTTCCGGCTGCACGGTGCATTTTGCGGTGGCAGAACTTGATTCCGGCCCGATCATCGCCCAGGCGGCGGTGCCGGTCGAAACCGGCGACACCGCCGACACGCTGGCAGCCCGCATTCTGGTCGCCGAACACCGGATCTATCCCGAGGCACTCAGCCTGCTGGCGGCCGGTAAAGTCCGGCTCGAAGGCAGCAAGGCCGTTTTCGGGTAACGGTTCCGGTCAGGTCAGATCGACACCCGACAGCTGGGCAGATGCGATCCAGAGCTTTTCGCCATCCTCGTCCTTCAGCGCTTCGGGCGATGGCGTCGCGGGCATACATTTGATGAAATAGAGACCGCTCTTGCCCGCCACCTTGGGCGAGGATGCCAGATAGGTCAGGGTTTTCGCCCCCTCCTCGGCCGAGATGGCACCCACCTTCTTGGCGATGGCAAAGCTGGCCCCCAGCATACCTTCGGCGGCATCCGCAAAGCGGGTGGCAACAAAGCCGGGATGCAGGCAATTGACGGTAATGCCGCTGCCCGCCAGCCGCCGTGACAGCGCGCGGGTGAACAGAATGTTGCACAGCTTGCTGCGGCTATAGACCGGATAGCCGGAATAGCCCTTGTGGCTTTGCAGATTGGCGAAGTTGAGTTTGGCATGCACATGGGCCGCCGATGCGGTGCAGACGATGCGCCCCGCCCCTGCGGCTCGCAGGTTCGGCAGCAGCAGCAGACTTAAGACGTAATAGGCCAGATGGTTGGTGGCAAAGGTTGCTTCCAGCCCGTCCGCCGTATTCTGGCGGTTGGCGAACATCGCCCCGGCATTGTTGATCAGCACGTCGACCTTGGGTGCCGCACCAGAGATTTCCGCCGCCGCCTTTTTCATCCCGGCCAGCGCCGACAGATCCGCCAGATGCATACTATGGGCGACACCGGGATTGGCAGCTTTCAGCCGCGTCAGGGTCTTTTCGCCACGTAAGCGATCGCGGGCGGTAAAGACGATGCGCGCCCCCAGCTTGGCCAGCTCAATCGCCGTAACCTCGCCAATGCCACTGGTAGCCCCGGTGATGACAACCGTCTTGCCTTGCATCGAAGCCCCCCCCTTATGTGCAGCACAGGATTATGATGCAGGCATATTACGGCGCCGGGGCACAGATTGCAGCAAGTATCACTATACGGGGCCAAAGAACGTCAGGGGAAAGCCGTCGCGCTGACGCCACGGGCCTGTTGCGCCAGCGTGGTAACAATACGCAAAGCCTGATCGTTCATACGGCCAGCGGGATCGTCTTTGGTCGCGTGCAGCACCGTAAATTGGAGACCCGCCTTTTTAAGATCATCGGCGAGTGGTTTTGCGCTCCCAGCCGGATCCGCCGTAAGAATAATGGTACCGCGAAATTTGTGCAAAAGAGCAGACACGTCTTTATCGACCGCCCTCCCCAGGGCACCAATATCATCGCCAGAAGCCGGGCTGGTATCGAGTACCAGGCTTGACAAAACGGGTGTCTGTGCCGCCATCGCCGCACAGACGGCCACACCGGCCCCGGCTCCCCAAAAAATAATCGGGGTGTCGCTTCGCGGAATCGTAAGCATGTTTATTAGTGCGTCTTCAGCGTTATGGTATTCCTGCGCCGTGCCATGACCGCTGCTTTGCCCTTTTCCCGGGTAATCAAACAGCAGTACATTACCAGCGGGGGATAAGGCTTTGGCGATTTCCTCGCCCTGCCGGGTAATGGTGAAACGGCTGTCCCCACAAAAAACAATGGTTGGGTTGCTTATTGCTGTACGGATGAAAACATACCGCACGCCCCCCAGCCCGGTGGCCAGCTCGGCATCTTCCGACTGCGCGTTGGCAACCCACTGCGCAACTAGATTGCCCGCGGGGGCACTGTCCTGCCCATAAGCCGCACACCATCCGCTGAAACACAACGCTGCCACACAAAACGCAATACGCATACCAGCCCCCCAGCATTCCGACAAAACGGCACCGCCCCCCGCAGTACAACGCCTATCAGTTGCACAAACCTATCATACCCGTACCAGAATGCACCAAATTATAGACGTCTTTATTATTATTTTTACTTACCCCCCCCCTATACAAAACAGCAAACGGCCCGTACGGCAGTCAAGCCGTACGAGCCGCTGTAAATTCCCGTTTTTCGGGCTTCAGGGCGTCAAATTGTTATTCAACCAGATCAAGCTGGCTGAAGAAGAATTTGATCTCCCAGGCTGCCGTTTCGGGAGAATCCGAGCCGTGTACGGAATTTGCCGTTTTGTTTTCGGCAAAGTCCTTGCGGATGGTGCCGGGGGCAGCGGTCTCGGGATCGGTACTGCCCATCAGGCTCCGATTTTTGGCGATGGCATCTTCGCCTTCCAGCACCTGCACCACGATGGGGCCAGAAATCATATAGGCAACCAGTTTTGCGAAGAACGGCTTACCGGTATGCACGGCATAGAACGCTTCAGCCTGAGCCTGCGTCAGATGGATCCGTCGGCATGCCACCACGCGTAAACCAGCCTTCTCAAATCGGGCAATGATTTCGCCAGTCAGGTTGCGGCGGGTTGCGTCGGGTTTAATGATCGAAAGCGTACGCTCTGCAGACATGAAGATCTCCTCACCGTGTATTGTTAATACTTATGGCATTGTTTTTTAATATCCAGAGGTTCCGTTGCGTGCATAAAATCAACAGGCACGTATAAGACGAGCAGTCTTGACCTTTGGCGCGTCCCGTTGCAAGCAGCCGGTCATGCTCGTTGTTGAAAAAATCACGGTCCGCATTGCCGGACGCGACATTCTGAAAAACGCCAGCGCCACCGTGCCGGCGGGCCGCCGCATTGGCCTCGTGGGTCGTAATGGCGCAGGTAAATCCACCTTGCTCAAAACTGTCCTAGGCCAAATTGTGCCTGACGATGGGCAGGTTAGCTGGCCACGGGACTGGCGCATCGGTGCGTTGGCACAGGAAGCCCCGACCGGCGAGCAGTCGCTGGTCGAGACCGTGCTGGCCGCCGACACCGAACGGGTGGCACTGCTGGCTGCGGCAGAGACCGAAACCGACCCGACCAGGATCGGTGATATTCACGCCCGGCTGGAAGCCATCAGCGCCTATGCCGCACCGGCGCGGGCTGCGGCGATTTTGTCGGGGCTGGGCTTTTCTGCCGCAGACCAGGCGCGAGCCTGTCGCGAGTTTTCCGGTGGCTGGCGCATGCGCGTCGCACTGGCCGCGTTGCTGTTCACCGCACCCGATCTGTTGCTGCTCGACGAGCCGACCAACTATCTCGATCTCGAAGGCGTGCTGTGGCTGGAGAACTTCCTGAAAAGTTATCGCGGCACCGTGCTGATCGTCAGCCATGACCGTGACCTGTTAAACGCCTGCGCCGAGTTTATCCTGCATCTCGAAGGCGGCGGGCTCACGCTGTATGGCGGCAATTACGATACCTTTGTCACCACCCGGGCGGAAAAGCGCGCCGGTGACATTGCCTTTGCCAAGAAGCAGGAAGCCCAGCGCGCCCATTTGCAGGCCTTTGTCGATCGCTTCCGCGCCAAGGCGACCAAAGCCCGTCAGGCCCAGAGCCGCATGAAGATGCTGGAGAAGATGGAGATCGTCGATGTACCGGTCGACGACACCGTCACCCCGATCCGCCTGCCCCAGGCCGCCCAGCCAGCCCCGCCGCTGATCGTCATGGAGCAGGTTGCCGTGGGCTATGACAGCAGACCGGTGCTGACCCATCTTAACCTGCGCTTTGACCCGGACGAGCGCGTGGCGCTTTTAGGCAAAAACGGCAACGGCAAATCGACACTGGCCAAGCTGCTGGCTGGCAAACTGCCCCCATTGGCAGGCAGCTTGACCTTTGCCCGCAAGACCGTGGCCGGCTACTTCGCCCAGCACCAGCTGGAGGAGCTGAACGGGGCCATCACCCCGGTGCAGACGCTGGCCCACTTACGCCCGCTGCTGACCGAGCAGGAATTACGCAACCGCTTAGGCGGCTTTGGCTTTTCCGCCGACAAAGCCAACACCCATATCGCCAAGCTGTCCGGCGGCGAACGGGCCCGGCTGATGCTAGCACTGGCCACGCTGGATTCGCCTAATCTGCTGATCTTAGACGAGCCGACCAACCATCTCGACATCGACACCCGCAGCGAGCTGTTAAAGGCGCTGGCCGAGTTTTCCGGCGCGGTGGTGCTGGTCAGTCATGACCGCTATCTGCTGGAAGGCACCGTCGACCGCCTGTTGCTGGTCGATGGGGGTACCGTTACCCCCTTTGACGGCGATCTGGATGATTACCGCCGCTTTCTGCTCACCCCGGACAGCGCGGGCAGCGGGCGCGAAGCCGCCAAACAGTCCAAGGAAGATGCCCGCAAACTGGCTGCCGAAAAACGCCGCCAGCTCAAACCCCTGAAAGACAAGATCGACAAGGCCGAAAAGACCATCGCCAGCCTGAACGCCGAAATTGCCAGGCTGGATGGGGAACTGGCAAAGCCCGACGCCTTCACCCGCGATGTGGCCAAGGCGACCCAGATGGCCAAGCGCCGGGCCGATGCTGCCAAAACGCTGGAAGATATCGAGACCGACTGGCTGATGGCACAAGAGGAATATGAAGCGGCCATGGCCGGATAAGGGGGCAAAGCTACAGCCCATTACCCATTGGCGACACTTTCGCGATACCTGCCCGCTATGGTCGCGCGGTGTTTTTACCAATGCCGAAAGCCGCTGCCCACCCGATCAGACCGAGTTGTGCACCCGTATCGCCCTGCGCGTGCACAAGTTTCTCCCCTGAAACGTTCTTAAGGTTGCGCCGTATGTTGTAACGGTTGCAATCAGCCGAAAAAAAAGCATGCTCGCGCCCGGTGCGCCCGCGCAAATCTTGCCGCATGCCCGCAAAGGGCGCGCTTCAGCGCTAAACGGGCGACTTCAGGGTGCCAAGCTTGACGGATCAGCCGAGAAAAATCGCCTTCTTCTCCTATTACGGCCACCAGAAGCGCTTTTTTGCGACGCTGGCGGCGCATGTGCCCGCGTCCGTCACCACATGCCAGCACAATGTCTATGCCGCCAGCGCCACGCCCGGTTTCCTTGGCGGCGTAGTGGGGCTGTCCCGGCTCGGCAATGAAGCCCCCACCGAGACCATCACCGCCTTCAGCTTTAAAAAATATCTGGCCCGCCATCCCGGAACTTCTGCGGCCGGGCGGGTCTGGATCAAACGGTTTCAGACCGCCAAGGCCCGGGCCTATTACGGCTGGGCCAAAGCCTGGCTGAGCCACGAAAAACCCGACCTTCTGGTGCTGTGGAATGGCCTGCCGCTGCCGGTGGCCGCTGCCGCCGCCGCTGCGCGCAGCTTGAACATCGCCTGCCTGTTTTGTGAGAACGGCACCTTACCCAAAACCGTGGCGATGGACCCGGACGGGGTCAACGCCGCCAGTTCGCTGGCCCGGCGCACCGCGGATTTTTACCGCGCGGTTGAGCCCGCCCCTGAAAAGCTCGCCAGCCTGATCCACACCCCGCTGGTGGCCCGCGCCCTGAACCCGCGCGCCGCAGCCCCTGCCCCGACAGAAACACTAACGCTGCCGGAATCTTACGTTTTCCTGCCGCTGCAGGTGCATGATGACAGTCAGATCCTGATGTATTCGCCGCGCTTTGCCGACATGCCCGCCGTGGTCCGGGCCGTGGCTGAAGCGGTCGGCCAACACAATCAGACACACGGCACGGCCTTAAAAATCGTGGTTAAGGAGCATCCATCCGACTACGGACGGATCGATTATTCGGCGTTACGCCGCGAGTTTCCTGACTTACTCTTTACACAAACCTTCTCGACTGCCGAGCTGATCGCCGGGGCAAAGGCCGTCATCACGGTCAATTCCACCGTCGGGATCGAGGCGCTGCTGTCCTTCAAGCCTGTGGTGACGCTGGGCGACGCGTTTTTCAATATCGACGGCGTGGTGCGCCATCTGCGGGGCAACGAAACCCTGTCCGATGCCTTAAGCGATGCGCTGGCGCAGCCCCCCGACAAAGAGCTGATCGGCAAATTTCTCTATCATTTACGCTATCACGATCTGGTGGCTTATGACCGGCGCGATGCGGCGGCCAGTCCGGCCCCGGCTGTCGCCCGGCTGTTACAGGCGCTGGAGGCATCGGTATGACAGACCGCGGCATGACCCATATTCTGCTTATCATACCGCGCTTTGCCCCCTTCTGGGGTGGGACCGAGCTGCGTATGCGCGCCATTGCCGAAGCTTTGTCGGCGCGCGGATTTCGCTTCACCGTACTGACCCGCAGGCTCAAATGGGCCCTGCCAGCGGAAGAAGATCTGGGCGGCATTCATGTCGTGCGGCTGCCGGCATCGCTGCCGCTGTTTCGCTTTTTTGCCCGCCGCTGGATCGCCCGCCACGCCGGGGATATCGATCTGATCCACAGCTTCCGCCTTGATAAAACCGGCATGATCGGGGCCTGGGCTGCGGAACACTGCGCCCTGCCCCATCTGGCCGAAGCGATCACCAACGAAGCCGAAAAAATGCTGCTGAACGAGGCAGGCCGCGCCGCGCTTCAGCGCATTGCCAAAAGCGGCATCATTCACGCCTTAAGCGCGGGGACCGCCGCCGCCCTGACCGCCGCCGGCATTGCGGGCGAAAGGATATGGCTGCGTGGCAATGCGGTCGATGTATCGCTCTATCGTCCGGGCCCGCCACACAGCGATTTTCCCCTCACCGTGCTGTGCTGCGGGCGGATCGAACGGCAAAAGGGCAGCGATATTCTGATTGCCGCCTGGAATGCACTGCCCGCAGCGACCCGCGCCAAAGCCCGGCTGGTGCTGGTTGGCACCGGCAAATGGGAAGGCCGCATCCGCGCCGCCGCCAGTGGCGACAAAAGCGTTGTCTTCGCCGGAACCGTGGCCAAAGCGCAGATGCCGGCGCAGTACCGCACCGCCCAGATCTATGTTCAGCCATCGCGCTTTGAGGGCATGAGCAACGCCATACTGGAAGCGATGGCCTGTGGCCTGCCCATCCTCAGCACCAGCATTGGTGCCAATCGTGGCGTGATCGAAAACGGCGTCAACGGTATTTTGGTGCCGCCCGACGATGCCCCGGCACTGAGCGCCGAACTGGGCCGCCTGATCGAGGATGCCGCATTAC